>NZ_JBFRCY010000545.1:0-4473 GCF_052113305.1 Terriglobus sp. YAF25 | reverse complement strand
GCCTACAATGGCCATAGTCACGCCTTCACGGACCAAGCGTCCCTGCGCATAACTTGCAGCCAGTTCGACCAGAGGCGCATGTACTGCCTTCAGAGCGTCAAGGATCGCCTGCTGTGGCATGACGTCCACATCGTCCTCGGCGAAGTCGATGCCTGCCTCCAGCGCGGCAATCAGTTTCACCAGCGCATCCTTCACTGGACGCACCCGTTCCGCCAGTGCCCCGCCTAGCTGCTGAGCGGCGACACGCGCCTGGTGCAGTGTCTGCGCCTCGATCAGGTCACGCACCGCCTCGGCCTGCGTAAGGTCCAGACGGCCTGAGAGGAAGGCACGTTCGGTAAACTCTCCTGGCCGCGCCAGCCGCGCGCCGGCGGCAATCGCTCTGCGCAGGATCATCTCCAGCACCACCGGCGATCCATGCGCGGCAATCTCCACCACATCGTCGCTGGTGTACGAGTGAGGCGCCGCGAAATACGTCGTTACGACCTCATCGAGTCTGCTGCCGTCCTCGTCCAGCAGATCGCCGAAGCGAGCACGTCCCGGCTCCATCGGCGCACGTAGATGCAGCATCGGTTCGGCGATGCTGCGTGCTTCAGGCCCGCTGATGCGTACGATGCCGATGCCGCCGCGTCCCGGCGGTGTGGCGATGGCGACAATCGTCTCCTGTTCCACGAAAATCCTACTTGTTCGGCTGTGCCGCGTTTGTAGTGCCGCTGACATCGGGAACACGGCCCGCACGCAACCCTGCAACGATCTGCTGCAGGAAGTCGTTGGCCGCACCGGGATTATTTGGCAGGAACAGCGTATTCGTCCCGCTGCGCAGACCGATATCCTTCAGCGTATCGAAGTACTGCGTTACCAGCACCAGCGCCATGACATCTTCGGCGGTCGTTCCCGGAACCGCTTCACGGAAGTGTTCGATGGAGCTGCGCAGACCATCGATGATCGCCTGGCGCTCGGCGGCAATGCCCTGCCCCTGCAGGGCCTTCGACTGTGCCTCTGCCTCCGCCTGCTTCACCTTCAACACCTTTTCTGCCTCGCCGCGAGCCTGTGCCGCGACCTGGGCACGCTGTGCGGCGTTGATATCGTTCATCGCCGTCTTTACCTTCACATCCGGAACGATGTCGGTCACCAGAGCGGTCAGAATGATGAAGCCGAAGCCATTCATGATCGAGTCCAGCTCGCTCTTCACTCCCACGGAGATGCCGCTCTGCTGTTCGAAGGTCTCATCCAGCGTCAGCTTTGGCACGTGTCCGAGGATCGAGTTGAAGACGAATGACTCGATCTGCTTCTGTGGCTTGCTCAGTTTGTAGAAGGCGTCGAAGAGGCGCTCTTCCAGCACCTGGTACTGCACGCTTACAGGAATCTGCACAAAGACGTTGTCGCGGGTCTTGGTCTCGACCGAGAACTGCGCCTGCTGCACCTGCAGGTCCACAAAGAAGACCCGCTCAGCATATGGAATCAGGAGATGCAGGCCGGGCTTGGTAATGCGATGAAACTTACCGAAGCGCTCTACCACGCCTGCGGTATAGGTGCGTACCGTGTAGAGCGTTTTGAGAATCGTGACCAGCAGCACAATACCGATCACAAACGCGACAAAAAGCAGAAGGGTGGCAGCAGTGTCCATAGAAGAACCTCAGCGGTCTTGAGAATACCTCAGATTTTTTGTTTGTCATTTCGTAGCGCGCCCGGGGTCCCCAACGAATTTTGTTCGTTGGAGTGGATCGACCGGAAGGAAGCGGAGAAATCTGCTTCTCTACCCACAGTTTTCGGATGGATGCTTTCCCACCCTACTTCCCGCCGCAGGCGGCCACCGTCGTAGGTCCACCATTGTTGATGGTGATGACATGGAACGGAAGCATCCGCACGAACTCCGCATCGGCCAGCTTTACCTTTGGTGTTCCCTTCGGAGCGCGTTTGTCCCACCAGATGCGGCCGTCGGCGATCATGTACCCCTGCCAGTTGTGGAAGAGATCCTTGTCCTCCGACTTCAGAATGGCGCATCGCGTCGCTGGGTCGAAGATCTCGTCAAAATGTTCGAGTAGTCCCTGCCGCGAGACCAGCTTTGACTTGCCCTTGATGGTGGCGCGCACCGGGTAGTCCAGCATCAAAGCAACCGCCACCTTGTCGTCCTTTTCCAGCGCCGCCCGGAACTCATGCAGGAATGCAATCGAATCGCGGCAATCGTCAGCGCCGATCTGGCGGCACACATCCTGCGCCCAGGCACAGGCGGAGAGGAGACAAGCAATCAAACCAACCAGGGCACGCATGCCCATATTCTTACTCCGCCGACTCGAAAAGATTCCAACAACCTTTGGGATAACTCCATCACCTTTTCGTCAGATCCAACTCACGGGCAACTGTCAACCCGAGTCAGGCAAGACCCTCTCCCAACCCATGCCGTACCTCTTCAACTTTTAACTTTCAACTTTTAACTGTTTTTAGCTGCCCTGATCCACTGCATCATCTGTTCCGCCGGCACTACACCCGCCTGTTGTGCCACTACCCGCCCATTACGGAAGACGATGAAGTTCGGAATCCCGCGTACCTGGTAGCGCGCGCTCAACTGCGGATTTGCCTCGGTATCCACCTTCAACACCACCGCCTCTCCCGCCATGGCGCTGGCCACCTCGGCGACGTATGGAGCCGCCATCCGGCAGGGGCCGCACCAGTCTGCCCAGAAATCCACCAGCACCGGCACCGGAGACTCCCGCAGAATCTCATCGAACTCGGTTGCATCCACGCTGATCGGTGCTGCGACCGGCGGCAGCGGAGACTTGCACTTGCCACACCGGCCGATGTCCGCCAGATGCTTGGACGGAATCCGGTTCTTCTGCCCGCAATGGTGACAGGTGCGAATCATGATCTAACCTCGATCTATAAATCAGATGCTTCAGACCCCTTATCGGCATCTGAGTCTCAAAGGGATACGATGCGCGCCATTGGATATACCCAGCCCGGACCTCCCGACGTTCTCCAGGACATCACCCTCCCGGATCCCGTCGCTGCCGGCCGCGACCTTCTGGTCGAGGTCAAGGCCGTCTCCGTTAACCCTGTCGACATGAACCGGTACCCTGCTGCGCCAGGGCACCAACGCCCAGCTCCACCTCGTCGACGAACGCATTGTGGCCGCCAAGCCGAAGTCGCTGGATTTTGACCACGCCGCCGCCCTTCCCCTTACCGCCATTACGGCCTGGGAGCTGCTCTTCGACCGGCTTGGCGTCGTTCCCGGACGCAAGGACGACACGCGGTTGCTCCTGATCGTCGGCGCCGCCGGCGGAGTCGGCTCCATCCTGGTCCAGCTCGCCCGTCAATTGACCGGCCTCCACATCATCGGCACCGCCTCCCGCCCCGAGACGAAGGCCTGGGTTGAGGAACTGGGAGTCCATGACGTGATCGACCACTCCCAACCGCTGCCGCCGCAGCTCAACGGCCGCCAGCCCGACCTGATCGCCAGCCTTACCAATACGCAGGATCACTTCCCGCAGCTCGCCGAGGTGCTCGCGCCGCAGGGTCATCTGGGGCTTATCGACGATCCCGCATCTATCGACGTCAAGCTGCTCAAGCGCAAAGCCGGCTCTCTGCATTGGGAGTACATGTTCGCGCGCTCCATGTTCCAGACCGCAGATATCGAACAGCAGAGCCAGCTTCTCCCCCTGCAGCCCTGAAGTTCCTGCGCGACCTCAAGCGCAATAACGACCGTGACTGGTTCCAACCACGCAAAGAGATCTTTGAGCGCGAGCTGAAGGCTCCCATGCTGGGGCTGATCTCTGAGATCACGCACGCCATGGAAGACTTCGCTCCCGATCACGTGCGTCCTCCGCAGAAGATCCTCTTCCGCATCTACCGAGACACCCGTTTCTCCAACGACAAGCGGCCCTACAAGGAGCACATCGGCGCATGGTGGGTGCGCACGGGCCTCGAAAAGACCTCAGGCGCCGGTTTCTACTTCCATCTCTCCGGCAAAGAACTGCTGATCGCCGCCGGCTGCTATATGCCGCAGCCAGAGCAACTGCTCGCAGTCCGCCGGTACCTGCTCGATCATCACGTGGAGATGCGCAAGCTCTACACGGCGAAGCCGCTGGTAAAGCTCTTTCCGCACGACGAGGCAACCTCGCTCACACGTCCTCCGAAAGGCTTTCCAGCCGATCATCCAGCGATCGATCTGATCCGCAACAAGCAGTGGGGCCGGTCCGTCACGCTGCCGGCAGATACTGCCCTCACGCCCGCGGTAGGCAAAGAGATCGCCAAACGCTTGAAAGCCATCGCGCCTCTGGTCACACTGATCAACACACCTCTGCTACCTCAGAAGCGCAAACCACTCTTCGGTCTCTAACGCATGCACAACGCCGGGTGCCCCGGGTCCCGCTTCTRGGACCTGGGTATTCGCGCTGTGCGCGAACCGTCTTCTTGTTTGTCATCCTGAGCGTTCGGGGTCCCCAGCGAACTTGTTCGCTGGGGTGATTAGCGAAGGAC
>NZ_JBFRCY010000544.1:0-3239 GCF_052113305.1 Terriglobus sp. YAF25 | reverse complement strand
AGCGTGCAGGTACGGATGTCGGTTTGGGACTTCCAGCTTATCTTCGGCACCATGCATCCGCAGGCTGCCGATGAGGTGACGGTGCGCAACTTCCAGGGCGTGTACCTTAGCCCGCAGCAGGCCAAAGCCCTGCTGGGCGTGCTAGGCGAGAATGTGCAGCAGTACGAGCGAGCCTTTGGACAGATCGCTCTGGAACCGAACTTCAATCCTCCGGGACCAGTCCACTAAGTGGTGCCAAATCGCAACGCGGCGTTGCCGCTCTGGGCAATCTATCCGCTGCTCTTCGCGGGGATTTACCTGTCGCACATCACGCTGTTGCGCCTGCCTTACTTCTGGGACGAAGCCGGCTACTACATCCCTGCCGCGCTGGACTTCTTCCGTACCGGCACGCTGATTCCCTTCACCACCGTCACCAATGCGCATCCTCCCTTGCCCTCGATTCTGATGGCCGGCTGGTGGCACATTGCGCGCTTCGTTCCCTCGGCAACGCGCACACTGGTGGTCATGGTCAGTGCCGCTGCGCTGCTGGGTGTCTTCCGCGCAGCGCGCCTGCTGGCGGGCACCGCGGTTGCAGCCACGACCGTGCTTTTGACCGCCGCCTTCTCCATCTGGTTCGCGCAGAGCACGCTGGCGCACGCGGATATCTTCGCAGCGGCCTTTACCCTTTGGGGTCTCTCGTTTTACTTCGAAAGCCTTGTCCGGACGAGCTCCACCCGGAATGCCATCTGGGCAGCTATGCTCTTTGCCTTCGCTGCTCTGGCCAAGGAGACGGCCATTGTGACTCCTGTGGCTCTCGCCGGTTGGGAGCTGGTAACGGGCATTCGCGCTCGCAAGGTGCGGTGGACCTGGGTGCTGGTGCTGGCGTTTCCCTTGCTGCCCCTCATCGCCTGGTACCTCTATCATCAGCACGAGACCGGATACATGTTCGGCAACCCGGAGTTTGTGCGCTACAACGCCACGGCAACGCTCGACGCCAAGCGAATCGCGCTCTCGTTCTATCACCGCATCCTGCACCTGGTGGTGCATATGAACATGTGGGTGGCTACAGTGCTGACAACCGGAGCCCTGCTGCTGACGCCCTATGCCCCGGATCGTGCCCGGCGTATCGCAGCGCCGGCCATGGCGGCGATCGCCGTCGTCCTTCTGGCTAACCTGCTTGAGTTCTCCGTCCTTGGCGGAGCATTGCTGACCCGCTACCTGCTGCCCTGCTTTCCCCTGTTGCTGCTTCTGTATGTCAGCCTCTGGCGGCATCACTTCCGGCAGTGGTGGTTGCTGGCAGCTATCAGCTTCGCGGGATTTGTTGCAGCCATTACCGTCAATCCTCCATACGCCTTTGCTCCCGAAGACAACCTGACCTACCGCGACTTCGTAATGCTGCACCAGCAGGCCATCAACATCATTACGGAGCGTTATCCCCAGGCAACCGTCCTGACAGCATGGCCTGCATGGACAGAGCTGATGCATCCGGACCTCGGCTATGTGAAGCAGCCGTTCAAGGTCGCACCCATCCAGAACTTCTCAGTCGAAGAGGTACAAGCCGCAGCCCGGCATCCTGAGAAGTACGACACGGCGTTAATCTTCAGCACCAAGTACGAGCCCGCGACAGGCAAGCTCAACCTCGGCCGGCCGCTCGAAGGCGAGGCCACCCGGTACTTCGACTTCCATCGCGACCTGCTGCCAGCGGAGGCCGCCGCCGTGCTGCATGGTGAAGTCGTGTGGCAGGCGCAGAAGAATGGCGAGTGGGCGGCAGTGATCCGTTTCCCCAGAACCGTGGACGCTGCCATCGAGGCTCCAGAGACGTCAAAACACCTATAATCAGACCGGTGATGATGTTTTCGAAACGCCGCATTCTAGAGCATTTTTCCTGTTGCTGGGTATCCCGGAAACCGCATGCAGCGGCGTTTTCGTTGAGGAAAACGCCCATAGATGCAAAAGCCCTGCACTACCCCTACACGAAAATTGCTCTCCTGGGTCTTCTCTCGGTTGCAGGCGCCGTGACGGCACAGGCTGCACCCGTCTCTCATGGCCACGTTGTGCTGGTGTTACCGTTCGACAACCGCTCAGGGCAGACGGGATTGAACTGGATCGGCGATTCCTTTCCGGAGATGCTGAACCAGCGTCTCTCGTCCTCCGGTTTTCTGACCATCAGCCGCGATGACCGCATGTATGCGCTCGATCATCTCGGTTATCCCCTGGATCTGAAACCCAGCCGCGCCACCGCATTGCGGATTGCACAGACGCTGGACGCCGACCTCATCGTCATCGGCAGCTTCACCATGCAGGGGGACCGGCTGGCAGCGCAGGCGCAGGTACTTGACGTCAACAAACTCTCGATGTCCAAACCAATTGAAGAATCGGTCGACAAAAACCGCTTCTTCGATCTCGAAAACGCGGTCGCCTGGAAGATTGTGAAGGACGTGGATCCTTCCTTTCCTGTCGCGGAGCAGACCTTCCTGACGCAGAGCGCCAATGACAAGCTGGAAGCTTTTGAGAGCTATGTCCGCGGCGTCTCGGCACAGACGCCCTCAGAGCGGCTGAAGCGGCTTAAGACAGCGGTCTCGGTCTCCCCGGACTATGCCGCCGCCATCCTGGCGCTGGGCAAAGCGCAGTACGCGCAGGGACAGTTTGAAGAGGCTGCGGCTACGCTGTCCAAGCTTCCGCAGAACAATCGCCTGGCCCTGGAGGCGAACTTCTATCTTGGCCTGGCCAACTTCAACTCCGGCCAGTATCCGGCCGCGGAGACGGCATTCGGTTTTGTCGCCAGCCGTCTGCCTCTCCCCGAGGTCGTAAACAATCAGGGAGTCGCGGCCAGCCGCCAGGGGAAAGACGCCGGAGCACTGTTTCAGCGCGCCTCCACGGCCGATCCGAAGGATGCCGATTACCACTACAACACCGCGACCGCGCTCTTTCAGCGCCGCGACCTCCCCGGAGCGAAGGCTGAGTTGCAGAAGACCCTTAGCCTGAGACCGGCCGATGTCGAAGCTCCCTTGCTGCTGCAGAAGATCGATAATCCATCCGTTGATTTCGAGGCACTGCCCCGTATCCGCCGGACCTACTCTGAGTCCGGATTCCGTCAGGCCGCCTTCGAGCTCGAACAGATGCGGGCCATGCAAACTGCGACTCTGCCTCCGGCAAAACAGTCTGAGGCACTTGTGCAGCAGGGACAGGACTATCTCCAGCAGGGTCTCGTGCTGGAGGCCGAGCGTGAGTTTCAGTCGGCGCTGCAGATGGACACAACC
>NZ_JBFRCY010000543.1:0-3241 GCF_052113305.1 Terriglobus sp. YAF25 | reverse complement strand
GTGTAGTGCAGGGCTTGTGCATCTATGGGCGTTTTCCTMAATGAAAACGCCACTGCTAGCTTTTTCGGGATACCCAGCAACRGGAGAAATGCTCTAACTGCCCCAGGGATCGCGGAGATATCCAGTAACCAAAGTGTCGGAGCCGAACTCTGTCTTCGATAGACGGTTCAGCCGCTGCTCCAGCAGATAAGGAGACGGCCCGCCTTCAGCAAAGGGAACGGCTCCATGGCCAAGTTCGGCTTCCGAATAGAAGAGATTCACCTCATCGACGAGATCGCCGGCGAGGAAGGCTGCGTTCAGACGGCTTCCGCCCTCGACGAGTACTGAGGTGATCTGCCGCTCAGCGAGAGTGCGCAAGGCGTTTACCAGGTCGATGTGCTGTTGCGGCGCTTGCATGCGCTCCACCTGGACACCGAGTTCGAGCAAGGCATCTTCGTATGCCGCCGGAGCAGATTCATGACATAGGACCAGCAGATCATCATCGGCAGAGGCGACAAGCTTGCTGGAGAGGGGAAGCCGCAGATGCGTATCCAGAATCACCCGCAGAAGGTTGCGCCTGCGCGGCAGATTGGTGCGATCCGTAAGCAGCGGGTCGTCAGCCAGTACTGTGCCGATCCCGGTCAGGATAGCGTCAGAGGCATGCCGCATCTGCTGTACATGGGCTCGCGCCGCCGCGCCCGTCAGCCAGTGAGGTTCCTGGCTATAGCGGGTCTGAGGAGGAGGCGCCAGATATCCGTCGACGGAGAGTGCAGCCTTGAGGACAACGTAGGGTGACCCGGTAACGATCCACTTTGCGAAGGCATTGTTCAGCGCGCGGGCWTCTTCCTGTAGCAGGCCTGCTGTGACCTGGATGCCGGCCTGCGCCAGCCGGGCCAGGCCCTGACCGGCGACCTGAGGGTTGGGGTCCACTGTCGCTGCTACGACACGGGCAACACGGGCATGGATGAGTGCGTCCGCGCACGGGCCGGTACGGCCATGATGACTACAGGGCTCCAGCGTGACATAGGCGGTTGCAGCTTCAGCATCGCCTCCGGCCTCTTTCAGCGCGACGATCTCCGCGTGATCCCGATGCTCGTAAATATGGAAGCCACGTCCGATGACCTGGTCGCCTTTTACCAGCACGCATCCGACAGTGGGATTCGGCGAAGCGAGGCCTATGCCTTCACGCGCCAACGCCAGCGCTTGCTGCATGTACCGAATGTCGTCTATCAGTTCCATCGGCTTGCTCTCTATCGTAGCTGCTTGGGGAGTGATGGGATGGCTGGGAGCGGGCAACGCGCGACATATTTGAGAGCCCATACTCTGGGTGCCCCATCCATCGCAACGCGATGGGTAGGACGTTCGAGCGCAGCTCGAACCTGTTTGATCTCAGAATTGGAAGAAACGCCCAACGGGCGTGTTCTTCTGTTATCAACTTCCAGCTGCCGAAGCTAACTTGGGCTTGTCACTACAAAATAGACAAAGACGGTTCGAGGTCAGTTTGTCTCTTCTAGTTGAACAGCCCTTCGACAAACGCTGCCGAATCAAACTGCAGCAGATCTTCCATCTTCTCGCCGATACCGCAGAAGACGACAGGCAACTTCAACTCGTGTGCGATGGCAACGACAATTCCGCCTTTGGCTGTACCGTCCAGCTTGGTGAGCACAATGCCGGTGACACCGGCGCTCTCCGTAAACAGGCGTGCCTGTTGCAGGCCGTTCTGCCCGGTGGTGGCATCGATGACCAGAAATACCTGATGGGGAGCACCCGCAACAAACTTCTGTGCGATGCGGCGCATCTTGTCGAGCTCAGCCATCAAGCCTGTCTTGGTGTGCAGACGTCCAGCAGTATCGACCAGTACGACCTGTGTCTCACGCTTCTTGGCGGCATCGAGAGCGTCAAAGAGAGCCGCCGAAGGATCGCCGCCCTGGCGTGTCTTGACGATCGGCACRCCCGAGCGCTGTGACCAGACCTCGAGCTGTTCAATGGCCGCGGCGCGGAAGGTATCGGCGGCACACAGCAGCGTCGACCGATTCTGTGATTGGAAGAAGGCTGCGAGTTTGCCGGAGGTGGTCGTCTTGCCGGTACCGTTCACGCCGACCAGCAGGATTACCTCCGGTGGCGTTGACGGCGGGCGCACGAGGCGCTGGACATCATCGAGGATGGATTTGATCTCCTGCTTGAGCAGGTCTTTCAACGCGGCGCCGGATTCGATGCCTTCGCGCTTGGCTCGTTCGCGCAGACGATCGATGATCTCCGTTGTGGTGGAAAGGCCGATATCTGCTGTCAGCAGAATCGCTTCCAGGTCTTCGAGATCGCTCTCATCAACTGTCCGGGTAAACGAGAGGGCCTGGTCAAGCTGCGCGCTCAGGTTCTCGCGCGTGCGGGTGACCGCCTGCTTCATGCGGCCGAAAAAGCCGCGTGAAGCTTCCTCTTCCTGTTCCGGTTTACGGGGCTCGTCGTCCTTCAGCGAACCGAAGAGTGTCTGAATAGCCATCTCTTATAGTGTATCGCTCCCACAGAGGGCCGATGGCTTACTCAGCCCGCAGAGACCGGGTCATCAGCTCGCGGATTGCCTCCATGGGGGCCTTACCCTCATGAAGAATTGCCTCCACCTGCTGGGTGATCGGCATCTCCACATCGTGCTTGCGCGCGAGTCCCAGCGCCGCGGAGGTAGAGAGTACACCCTCGGCAACCTTGCCGTTGAGCGAGGCGATGATCTCCGGCAGCTTGCGACCCTTGCCAAGCTCAATGCCGACGGTGCGGTTGCGCGAAAGAGAGCCGGTGCAGGTCAGAACCAGGTCGCCTAGGCCCGAAAGGCCGGCCAGCGTTTCGGGACGTCCGCCGCAGGCTACGGCAAGGCGGGTAATCTCGGCGATGCCACGTGTCATCAGGGCCGCGGCGACATTGTGTCCGAGTCCAAGACCGGCAACGACTCCGGCGGCGAGAGCGATGACATTCTTCAACGCTCCGCCCAGCTCGACACCGACGACGTCGTCATTCGCATAGGTGCGGAAGGTCGAAGAAGAGAAGTCCGACTGGAGCTGTTGCGCCAGGGTGCGGTCCTTCGATGCGATGGTGACCACGGTCGGCATCCCCTGGGCAACCTCCTGTGCGAAAGAGGGGCCCGAGAGCACCGCTACTTTGGCTTGCGTCAACTCTTCAATCACCTGGCTCATCCGCAGGTATGTGCCTTGTTCAACGCCCTTGGTCGCTGAGATGACGGCATGGTCTGGCGTAAGGGGCATGGTCTGGCGTAAGG
>NZ_JBFRCY010000542.1:0-3604 GCF_052113305.1 Terriglobus sp. YAF25 | reverse complement strand
AAGGGGAACGGACGAGTCGAGACTGCTTCCGTCCACAACTCGTTGTAAAGCATTATCAACGTAGATTCCCATCGTAGCGAGCCCTTGGGGGCAGGATGTCGCCCCACTGGCGGTGACCTGGACAGAGGAGCCTACGGTCGTATTGTTGGCGGGTGAAATTACTGCGACTTGTGCAACTGCGGATATTGCACAGCCAAAGAACAACATCAAACGAACAAAGGCGTTCATTCACTAACTTGGCGGCCCGGGCGAACCGCTTTTTTTCCTGGGGAAGTGCCGAGGAGTGCTCGCCTTGGCAACTTGAGTATATGAGAAAAAAAACACGAAAAGGAGGCAACGAGGTTCCCACAGATATGCATCTTTAGATAGCCCCCTAGCTTCGAGTAATTTATTCCCGAGAATCCGCAATTACTTCCCCCTTTCCGAATTTTCTTCCTGCCCTGATTACAAAAGCGAGCTACTAATTATCGCGGCATCAAAATGCAATCTAGATGCGGAAGTTCTAAAATCTCAATAGCGGACGCCCATAACTGAGTCATCCCGTCCTATCCTTGCGGCATCTGAACGCGCCGGCGACAAGCTTGACCATGCGCTACAAACACACCAAAACTCGCTTTCAACTTTCCCTTGCTGTCATCTTGACGTCCTTGATGTCATCGTCTCCCTTTTGCCGGGCACAATCGACACGACAGTCAACAGCAACGACAAAAAGGCAGCTCCGGTCTAGCAATAGATCGGATTCCAAAATAGTCAGCCCTGCTCCTGCTCCCCCGCCGCCGAGTCCCGCAACCGTTCTGCTAAAAGGGGGAATGCTCACCGTCGAAGCGAACAACTCTGAGCTTCGCCAGGTACTAGAGGATGTCTCGCGCAAGAGCGGCATGGCGATTCAGGGTCAGGTCAGAGATGGGCGGATCTTTGGCAGCTACGGCCCAGGCGAGCCATCGGCTGTCCTCACCGAACTTCTGTCTGGCCAGGGTTACAACATCCTGATCGTTGGTGGCGGCCCGCAAGGAGCTCCGCGGCGGCTGTTATTGACCGACCGCAGTGGGGGTCCATCTCTTCCTCCTCCGCCCACGGCGATTCAGAACAACACTGAAAGAGTCGAGCTCGGCCCAGGCGCCATCGCGCATCCCCCACCGGAGGCTGTGGACGATCCTCAGATGCGCACGTATCTCCGCGATCGGAAGCTGCAACAGATGTATGAGTCACAGGAGAAGGAGAATAAGGGAAACCCAGCGCCCCCTAAATAGACAAACAACGTTGAATGGCCTGGTTGTCATCCAATCAAACGTACGTTGAAGATTGTGGCAGTGCCTCAATCGGAACCCTACGGATCTTCGTTTGACCAGGTATCTATGCGGCTTCGCCTTTCCTTCCTGATCTGCTCGGTTTTGACAGTGATGTGTGCGCGTGCAGCTCTTGCGCAAACTGCGCCACAATCGTCACGCTCTCTAAGTGTGGATCGTGATCCGGCACCCTCCATCGATCCCGACAACGCTCCTCCTGCGCAGCCTGAACCAGCTTCCACTGCCGCGACCGGTCCGATCCAGAAGGATGCAGGTGGACGTTATACGTTACGAGCAGACGCCTATGAAGTACAGCTCAATGTAACCGTTCTTGATCCCTCAGGCCGGCCGGCGACCAATCTTACAAAAGACAAGTTCCAGGTCGCGGAAGACGGTGTGCCGCAAGTTATCACCAGCTTCCGGCATGAAGACACCGCCGTTTCGATCGGGCTGCTGATCGACAGTTCAGCGTCCATGTATGACAAGCGCGCAGCGGTAGAGAAAGCATCTCTGGACCTCATCCGGCTTTCCAATCCCAAAGATGAAGCCTTTCTCGTCGACTTCAGCTCAAAGGCTTACATCGATCAGGACTTTACCTCCTCGGTAGACAAGCTGCAGCAGGGCTTACGTTATGTGAAGTCCACCGGAGGCACCGCGGCTTACGACGCCGTGATGGCGTCAGCCGAATACATGTCGAAACACCGTAAGAATGCCAAACAGGTTCTCGTCCTGATTACAGATGGTGACGACAACGCTTCGCGAACGACATTGAGAGATATGATCAAGCGCGTGCAGGGTCTGGAAGGGCCGGTGATCTATTGCGTTGGCCTTCTCTTCGGTGACGACATCGACAAGGCGGAAGCACAGCGTGCTCACGCCCTGCTCGAACAGATTGCCGATCAGACGGGCGGAGCCGCCTTCTTCCCGAAATCACTGAAGGAAGTGGATACGATCGCCTCGGCCGTAGCAGAAGATATCAGAACCCAATACACCATCGGATACCGGTCTACCAATCCGCCTAGCAACGGCGGCTATCGCACAGTGCACGTCGATGCATTTGCGGGACGTCAGAAACTCACAGTGCGGACAAGAAATGGATATCTGGCAAAACCGTTACCGGTTGCATCCGCCAAATAGCTGATAACGCCTCCCTCAGCGCGGCACCCATGCGCTGGAAAGCTTCTGTCCTGAATAAAGAATTAATCGATAGCTTGAGCAACCATCTTGCCTACGGAAGACTCCTTTAGTCCGCAGCAATCACAAGGCTCGTCTTCAGGAGTCCCTCATGCGGTTCCCCGTTGTCCCTGTCTTACTTCTATTAGCCAGCAGCTCTCTTCTTCCCGCGCAAACCAATCCGAGTTTTGAACTGAGTCGCGATACCTACATGGCCTTCGGCGTCGAAGCCATGGCACAAGGTGACTTCAACGGAGACGGCAAACCTGACATGGTCTTCGGCGGAGGTTCCAGCTTTACCGTAGTCACGCTGCGCCTTGGTAACGGCGACGGGACGTTCCAGCCTCCGATCACGGTCGGGCAGGCGGACAGTTCAGAAGTGGAAGATATCGCCGCGGCTGACCTCAACCAGGATGGCAAGCTTGATGTCATTGCCCTTTGTATCGGTGGCACCTTCGATGTCTTTCTCGGCAACGGGGATGGTACCTTCCAACCTGCTGTCGCAATGGCTACCTCAGGTTCTCCACGTACCCTGGCCCCAAAGGACCGATCTCCACGTGCGAAGGTGTCGATGTCTTCTATGGGCAGGGACAGCAGAAGACCTTTGAACGCCACATCATCACCGCAGATACAGTTGGAGCAGCGAGATATCTATGGGCCGCTGACGTCAACGGCGATGGCATCGGCGATCTTGTCACCGGCACCTCCGACCAGAACGGCAGCCAGACAGGACTCTTCATTTGGCTCGGCCACCCGGATGGCTCCTTCGATCAGAGTGCGAGCCGCTTCATCGCAACCTCAAACGGCACCGGACAACTTGTCGTAGCGGACTTCAACCGCGATGGGATGATTGACTTCGCGCAAGCGCTTCCGGGAGACGCGCAAACCCAGATCTACCTGAACGCAACCAACCGTGCTCCCTGCGCTACAAGCCAGATCAATCCCACCGTCACGGTATGCCAGCCTGTCGACAATACCTACCTTCCCGCTCCCGCCCTCACAGTACAGGCCAACGCCTATGACACAAACCAGGTGACAGCGATGCAGTTGTATATCAATGGTTCCTTGGCCTATTCGCGGCCGGTCACTGGTTTCCACCGAACCTTCCAACTCGGAGAGGGCTCTTTTTATCTTGTCGCTAAAGC
>NZ_JBFRCY010000541.1:0-5039 GCF_052113305.1 Terriglobus sp. YAF25 | reverse complement strand
CTGCAGGTGAGAGTAAGTTTGTCCACCAGCAACCAGAGAACTGATCAGAACGGTCGGCGGCACCAGGTTATAGGAGCGATCGAGCGACGCTGGATCAAGCCATGCGATCCCTTTGGTGGTAGCAAACCATAGACGGCCATCCTCTGCTTCCACCAGCGATGGCTCGGGAAATCGTTCAGCAGCAAGACCGGGAAGGCCATCCAGCGTATCGAAGCTCTCGGCGGATACGGCGTAGTCAGGATTCGCGAGCCACTTTGCCAGCTCGTCGGCTCTGACGTGGACGATGCCGGAAAATCCGCTGATCCAAAGGTCGCCTGTCTTAGTCTCCACGATGCCCGACACGCGTCCTGGCAGATTTGCATCGTTCCATTGCATGATGCGGAACTCGCCGCGACTGAGTAGCTGCACGCCAGTCTCAGAACCAAGCCAGACATGTTCTCCCTTAACCGTAAGCGCGTTCGGGAAGCGGTTCTTTCCGAAGTAGGTGTACTTCTGGTAGCTGTTTCCGTCCCACTCCACCACATGATTTGAAAATGCGAACCAGATATTGCCTGCGGGATCACTTTCCATGGTGCCCAGGATGCCGGGCTCACGGCCGAGCGCAACGTTCTGATTGACCCAGGTCTGGCCGACGCGCCGGTAGACATTTTGGCCGAATGTCAGAAGCCAGAGTTCGTTGTTCTTGTCGAGTGCGATCGAGGCAACGACTTCTCGGTCATCATTCGGGTAAGAGACCGGCTCAAGATGATCGGCATAGACCTTCCAGAGCAGATGCTTCCCCAGACCGGAGGACCAGATACCGCCTTTAAAGTCGCGGCGAACGGCGATGACCTGGCCGGTCTCGGGGAGTGTCCTGTTTCTGCCGTCGAAGAAGACCTCCGTCAGCGGCATCGCCCGGCTGCCAATCCAGACGTTCTGGTTGTCGCCAATCGCGATAGCGAACTGATGTTCGCTGGCTGGGGGTGTTGGCAACTGCGAGATCAGGTTTCGCCGAAGCTGATCCAGTCCAGAGTTGGTTGCGATCCAAAGGCTACCTTCGCGATCCGCGAGGAGCTTCCATACAACGTCGGAGCTGAGTCCCTGAGCGACGGTGAAGCGCTGACCGCTTGCCGGATCGACACTCACATCGATTGGGCTTTTCTCTGGCGCTGGAACGCGCAGGATTCCGTTGCCGCTTGCTGCCCAAAGTGTGCCATTGCTATCGAAGGTGAAGTTACCGAAACGCGAGCGTTTGGGTAGTTGAGAGCGGCGTTGCGATGGTGCGTTTGAAGTGGAACTATCCTCTGATACTCGCCGCAGCCCCAGCTCATCGGAGAGCCACATGGAGCCGTTCGGCCCCTCATGAAGGTATGCAAAGTCTCCGACCGGTCCTTCTCCATGGGGACTGACGATGAATTTGCTGCCGCCGCGCGGAAGATAAAGGAGCTTCCCAGACGGCATCTTCAGCCAGATGGCGCCGGCGCCATCGATCGCGATGGCGGAAGGAAAGCCGCTGGGAAGACCATAGCGGCTGCTGACCAGCTCGCATCTGTTATCACGGACAAGAAAGAGGCCAGCCGAGCCGGCGACCCATAACGTCCCATCACGATCCTCGACGGTGGAACCTGTCAGCAGTCCTGGCGTGCAGCCATTACCGGGAAAGGCTGATAGCTTTCCGTCTTTCCAAAGAAGCAGTCCAGGTGCCCGCGTCCTGAACCAGACATCTCCGGAAGAGGCCACGAACACCGAGTTCAGTTCCGCGTTTTGCGCGGCTCCGGCGGTGATTGCATCCGCCGACTCAAAACGAACTCCATCAAAACGAAAGACTCCCTTGGAGGTCGTCAGCCATAGATAGCCGTCCCGGCTCTGCTGAATGTCGAAGACTGCGCCTAAACCACTTTCAGAGGACCACGCCGTGTGATGAAAGTTCCTTAGCTCCTGGCCGCCATCTCCCGATTGCGGCATCCGCAAAGGCTGAGCTTGCAACAGGAAAACCGGAGATATCGCCACGAGGAAGATCAAGGCGAAGAGTAAGAATGAATAGCTCTTTTTTGATTTCACGGCCACGCGGCAGCGAGCTGTTCTGGCCACAATCGCACTCTCGGAGTTTCGGACACGGTTGGTTTGCTGGGAGTTGGAAAAGAAAGTCAGGCGATAGATAGGACCAGGGGAGCCATGAATCTGACCCTTCTTCAAAGGACTTCAAATATGCACAGACAACACCATCATCGATGGTGATATCACATTGCATCATTGTTTTCGAAATTTGATCTGGGAAGGCCAACCGGTCGGCGGTCTGCCGTCCCCAATGAGACGGAACACACCTGCCTTCCGGCTGGTTAGTTTTCGGCGAGATATCCGCCAGCGTCTTACTCCGGTAGTGGTTCTCCAGACTGTTCCCGGACCATGTACAGGGCGTACCAGTCATACCAGTTCGCATCTGCCTGGCCTGTCCGCTCCTCATGCTTTCCGTGCGCTGCAGCGGCGCGGCGCAATGCACTGACAAGGTCAGTCGTCGAGGCGTAGCTGGTGTCGCCTGCAACTCGGCCTGGCAGGCGCGTTGTTATCTCCTGGAAGAGCCATTCGTTCCCGTCCGGATCCTGGAACGAGGCGAAGGAACGATAGCTGCTTTGTGCTGGGTCTGGGCCGGGGACTCGATTGCTCCCGAAGAGATAAGGCTCGTCTGAACCGATGTAGTTATCGGCCCCACCGTGAAAGATCTCGCTGACCGCGACACCGCGAAAAAGCAGCTCGCTACGGGCTGCAGCAAGGTCAGCGACGATCAGGTATAGCCCCTTCGCCGACCCTGGCGCCGCAGCGGTCACGTTTTTACCGAAGATGATTGAGCAGCCGGATCCAGGCGGCGTGAACTGGATCACACGATAGTCGTTTCCCCCATTGGCGTCACCCTCCAACGTAATGGTTGGAACGCGAATCGAAGGGGCCTGTGCCAGTTGCTTTTCGAAATCATCGTACTTCTTTTCGCCTTCGGCAAGTCCAAGCCGCCAGCGGTAGTTATGGATGACGATGGCGACATGGTCGGGATTGTCGAAGGAGGCTGCGCTACGGTCAAAGGTCTGATCGTCGAAGTTCCATTTCGGTGAGGCGAGCTTCCAGATGAGGTTTGCGAACTCTTTCCGATATCGCTCATACCCTGCTCTCCCGCGCTCCGTTGCGAAGTAGAACTGATACCACCATTCGAGCTCTGCCTTCGGAGGCAGAGGCATCTTACCGGCTTCCTGGCTACCGATGAGATAGCCGCTGACGGAAACGAGCGCCTTGCAGCGTTCTGGCCACAGCGCGGCGACGATGTCCGCGGTACGGGCGCCCCAATCGAATCCTGCTAGAACGGCCTTATCGAGGTGAAGCGCATCCATCAATGCCACGATGTCACTCGCCAGAGCGGAAGGCTGACCATTGCGAACCGTCTCCGCAGAGAGAAACCACGTCGAACCATAGCCACGGAGATAAGGTACGATGACCCGATAGCCTTCCGCCGCTAACCGTGGAGCAACATCTACAAAGCTGTGAATGTCGTACGGCCAGCCGTGCAGAAGAAGGAGCGGTTTTCCATTGGAAGGTCCAACTTCGGCGTAGCTCACACGAAGTAGGCCCGCATCTATTTCTTTGAGCGAGTCAAACGTTGTGCTCTGCGCGGCAGCCGCAGATGGACTTGGCGCCGGCGGCATCTCATTTTCTTTGGCGAAGAGCGGCAGTTCTCCTAACAGCGCTGCCCCGGCAGAGAGTCCAACTCCCAACATGCGTCTGCGAGACAGCTTGTTTACTTCCTGTTGCACGGTAAATCTCCTTTTGATAAGCCTTGCATATGGATGGATGCCGCCTGGAGCCCTTCGTTGCAAGAGATTGTCGGCACGCACGGAGATGCTCTGCAAGGTCGTAGCCCTGGTCCCGTTGGGAAAGGAAGTATTCCAATGGAGATTGAATCGGCAAACCGAGCTTGGCTCGAATCGGGTTCGAGAAAGCAATCAARTTTGATCGAGTGCATCAAATAGGTCGCGTACAAGATCCTTTGAGCTTTCCAGTCCGACGGAGAGACGAATCATGGAGTTGGTTATTTTGCATCGCTCGAGATCATCGTCGCTCATATCCGAATGAGTCATCGTTCGCGGATGTTCTATCAGAGATTCCGTACCTCCAAGCGAGACGGCAAGATGACAGATTTTCACTGCATCTAGAAAACGTGAAGCTTCCTCGAAGCCCGCATCTTTAAGATAGAAGGTGATCATTGATCCAGGTCCCGTGCATTGCTTCTTGTACGTTGCATAAGAAGGACCGTCATTCTCGCTGAGCAAGCCCGGGAACAGTACTCGCTCGACTTTAGGATGATGTGTCAAGGCAGTCGCTACTTTAGTAGCCTTTTCCGCTTGTCGCTCCATTCGCAACCAGCATGTTTCCAAGGAACGAGTAAGCATCCATGCGGTGTCTGCGGCCAGAGTTCCGCCGAGGATTGTCCGGAAGTCGCGGATGGCTCCAATGAGATCTTTGCCACGCCCTTCCCCAGCCAGTACGATACCCGCGATCAGATCACTGTGTCCGCCAAGAAACTTGGTCGCCGAGTAAAAGACGAGATCAGCCCCTTGCAGAAATGGATGTTGAAACACGGGACCAAGAAAGGTATTGTCGACCGCAATCAACGTCTTGGCACCGTTGCGGGTCCTGATCAATTGGACGATAGCTTGAATGTCCGTAATCGTCATACTCGGGTTAGAGGGAGTTTCGAGGAAAACCATGTCGTACGGTTGGGGAGAGTTGTCTAATACCGATTCGACGGCGGACAAGTCACTCGTATCTACTGCATGCGCCGAATAACCGAATCGCTCTCCAAAGTGTTTTAAGAAAAAGTATGTCCCTCCATAGACCGGATCGGTATAGAGTATTCGCGCGCCGACAGGTAATAGCGCAAGCAGCGTTGTGCTGATGGCACTCATGCCGGAAGGGAAGGCCGCAGCAAACGCAGCTCCATTCTCGATGGCAACCATCTTGTCCTCCCAGATCTCGACGTTAGGATTGTTGAGGCGCGAATAAATCAATCCGCGCTC
>NZ_JBFRCY010000540.1:0-3263 GCF_052113305.1 Terriglobus sp. YAF25 | reverse complement strand
GCCTTCCGAAATCCATAGTTCTTTTCAATCCACTGCTTATAGACACCGCTCGTGACGTTTTCGGTCCACGTTTTGTTAGCTAGATACCACTCCACCGTCTTCCGGAGGCCTGTCTCGAAGCTCTCAGCCGGTTTCCACCCCAGCTCCCGCTCGACTTTTCTGGCATCAATGGCATACCGTCTGTCGTGGCCTGGGCGATCCGTCACGAAACGGATGAGCTGCCGATGCGGCCGGAAGGCAGATTCCGGAACGAGTTCGTCCAGCAGTTCGCAGAGGAACGTCACAACTTCCAGATTCGTTCGCTGGTTGCAGCCTCCGATGTTGTACGTCTCGCCCACTGTTCCTTGTGCCAGCACCGTCCGAATAGCAGAGCAATGGTCCTTTACGTATAGCCAGTCCCGAACCTGCAAACCATCACCATACACCGGCAGAGGCTTCCCCTCCAATGCGTGGGTAATCATCAGCGGAATCAGCTTTTCTGGGAAGTGATATGGCCCGTAGTTATTGGAACAGTTGGTCATCAACGTCGGGAGACCGTAGGTGTGATGCCACGCTCTGACGAGGTGGTCACTTGCGGCCTTGCTCGCCGCATAGGGGGAGTTTGGCGCGTATGGCGTTTCCTCGTGGAAAGCCGGATCTTCCGCCTTCAGTGTCCCGAAAACTTCATCGGTAGACACATGATGGAATCGGAAGCTCTCTTTTTCCTCCCCTGCAAGTGTCCGATAGAAGGCCAAAGCACCTCGTAACAGTTGGAAGGTCCCGTCGATATTGGTCTTTAGAAATGCCTCCGGCCCGAGGATAGAGCGGTCAACATGGCTCTCGGCGGCGAAATGGACAATTGCCCGCGGGCGGTGACGCTTCAACAGATCGGCGACCAACTCCCCGTCACAGATATCCCCGTGGACGAAGGTATAGCGGGGATTGTTTTCCAGAGACGCCAGGGTCAGCGGGTTTCCGGCATACGTCAGCTTATCGAGATTGATGACTGGCGACGACTCCGTCTCAATCCAGTCCAGTACGAAATTGCTTCCTATAAAACCGGCCCCACCGGTCACCAGAATCGGTTTGATTTCCGTCATGCGTAGCGCTTTGGCCCTCTTCCTCAGCTGCCTGCCCGGCAAGCCACTTCCTCAATAATCTTTGGATTATCTCTAATATTCTACCTTCCCGGAGAGGGCGTATCACTTCCGTAACGGCCATCCACAACACACATCTGTCGCATCCAAGTAACTTAGGACTAGAATGGTTCCGCCTGTATCGATACCCTTATGCCAGCGCTCATGACCGAACCCCTTGCAGCTCCCGCCGCCAAATCCACAGAACGTGAGCAGTTCGACCTGCAGGCACTCGTCACGGAGCGGCCGAACGAAGCATCCGAAGGCTTTGACACTAAAAGTGCGCTTGAGATTGCCCGGATCATTAATCACGAGGATGCAAAGGTCCACCTGGCAGTCAAAAAAGCGCTTCCTGAGATCGCTCTGGTGATCGACCAGGTTGCCCGCGCCCTGCGCGATGGCGGCCGGCTAATCTACGTTGGGGCCGGCTCTTCAGGGCGCATCGCTTCACTGGATTCCCAGGAATGCCCTGCTACCTTTTCGACGCAGCCTCAGCAGATCCAGTACCTGATGTGCGGCGGCCCAAAAGCTCTTGCCTCTGCCGCTGATGTCAATGAAGATTCCCCGGAGATGGGCCAGCGCGACATTGCCAAGCGCCGCCCAACCAGAAAAGACATTGTGATCGGTGTCTCGGCCTCGGGCCACACACCGTATGTTGTCGGCGCCGTAGACTATGCCCGCCAGCGCGGAGCGCGGACCGCCGCCGTGGTATGCAATCCCAATAGCCGTCTTGCTGAGGTCTCCGATATCTGTATCGTTGCCGACGTAGGTCCTGAGGTCATCTCCGGGTCGACCCGCATGAAAGCGGGTACAGCCCAGAAAATGATCCTGAACATGATCACGACGGGCGCGATGACTCGTCTGGGCTATGTGTACGAGAACCTGATGGTGAACGTCCACATGAAGAATGCCAAGCTCGTCGAGCGCGGTATCAACGTGTTGCAGCGGGTGACAGGCGTCGATCGTGAAACCGCCATCCGCGCCATCAAGTCAGCCGGTAAATCCATCCCTATCGCGGTCGTCATGCTGAAGGCCGGCGTGGACAAGATGGAGGCCGTCCGCCGCCTTTCCAAGTCGGATGGCAATGTCCGTTTGGCGATCGAAGACTCCCGCCTTGAGCTGTAGGACGGCTTGCCCGCTCTAACCTCGGGAACTATGAACAGCCATCCAAAACTCGAATTTCTTGTAGAGTTCGACGACTATACCGCCTGGGAAGTAGAGCAAAAGGGATGGTTCGGAGCATGTGTTTTGCGCTTTCCCGATGGTTCCTCCCTTCCGGTCACATTCTTTGATCCAGTGCGCCTGCAGCAGGAAATCGACTTCACATTCAAGCAGGGGGCGACCTGTTTCAGCGAAGCTGGCTTGATTGTGATTCCGACCGTGACAAAAGAAAATATGCTCACGGCGATAGAAAGTCTGAACGCCACAAACGATTTCGTGGGGATGGTTCGTTCCATTCTGTGAAGCACTCTGCTCTTTGCGGTCAACGCCTCCGCCTCACACTCTCGCTCACGGCTACGCTGGGTGCCAGTTGTCATCTGCCTTCTGGAACACCATTTCACCCTTTCGCCGTTCCATCCTGAGACCTACCCGGCGATGCTTCCGCACAAATGCGGCAAGCTGTTTCTCGTTTGCCTTTCCTGGTTCAGCATTGAGCTATTCCGTATCGCAAAGGCGTTTTCTACCAGAGCACTTCATCACGCTGAGATCTAGAGCATTTTTCCTGTTGCTGGTATCCCGGAAGGGATGTGCAGCGGCGTTTTCATTGCGGAAAACGCCCATAGATCGGAACCCCTCAACTACACCTACAGTAAAAATGATCTAAGCCCTGAACCAGCCGAAGCACTCCCTTCCACAACGTAACTCCGTAGAATCAAAGAGGCGTTTACTGATTCGTTAAGGTATCTCGTTGGCTCATGGATAAGTTTGTTATTCGCGGCGGTAACCCGCTCCTCGGCACCATCAAAGTCTCTGGAGCCAAGAACTCCGCTCTCCCCTGCATGGCTGCCGCCATCCTTACCGAGGATGAGATCATCCTCGAAAATATTCCCCAGGTTCGCGATATCGAGACCGAGCGCAAGCTGCTGGAGTCCATGGGCGCCAACGTGGAACTCGGATATGGCCGGGCTCAGCACCGTACCAGCATCC
>NZ_JBFRCY010000539.1:0-3279 GCF_052113305.1 Terriglobus sp. YAF25 | reverse complement strand
CGCTACTCCAGACGAATTCAACGTTGCTGTGCCCAGCAGCGAACTGCCGTTGTTATAGAACGAGATGGTGCCGCTTGGGCTTGCGCCACCGGTAACCGTCGCTGTCAGGGTCATCGCGGTTCCAATAACTACGCTACTGACAGAAGCCTGCAGGGTGGTGGTTGTCACCGGCAGAGCCGCGGCCTGCAGCAGGATCTGTTGTGGCGACAGCACTCCATCGGTCACAAAGGAGAGAGCCGCCGAGCTCGCGTTGTTGTCCTGCGGCGAATAGGTGATCGCGAGTGTGCAGTTTGCTCTCGGAGCCAGCGAGGTGAAATTGCAGGCATTCGAGGAAGAAGTCGAAGCGATAGCAAAGCTACTCGCGTTTGTACCGCCAATGCTCGGAGCGCCACCGGTAAAGTTCAATGTGGTATTCCCCACATTGCTGAGCAGCACTGACTGTGCCGCGCTGGTTGTATTCGGAGCCTGCCCGGCAAAGACCAGCAGCCCCTGCGGGCCCATCTGACGCACTTTGAGATTGCCGGAGTCCGTAATGTAGACGCGGCCGGCTGCATCGACCGCGACACCTCGCGGACCGCTCAGCAGAGCGCTTGTGGCAACGCCGCCATCTCCGTTCGTCCCCGTCGCAGTACCAGCGGTCCCAGTGCCCGCAACCACGGAGATGACGCCCGTCGCCGCGTTCACTTCAAGGATCTCGTTATATCCGTTGACGGCGAGATAGATGTTGCCTGCCGGGTCGGTTGCCAACCCTGTGGTGCCGTTCAATTTTGCCGTAGTCGCCCGTACTCCATAGGGAGAGAGCGTGCTGCCTCCTCCGGCGATGGTGTACAGGTTTCCCTGGACAGGAGATGTAATCGTCGGATTTTCCAGTGTAATGAGCGCAGCCGCTGCGCTGCCGCCGACATAGATCATCCGGATGAGGTTGTTGTTCTTATCGGAGATGTAGACGTTATTCGAAGTATCTACCGCTACCGCATAGGGCTGGTTCAGCAGTGATGAAGAAGCGACGGTGCCGTTTGCACTATTGCCGGATGCGCCTGAAGCAGTTCCGCCTCCTCCCGCGATGGTGCTGATGAACCCGGTGGAGGCACTCACTTCCCGGATCGAATTATTCCCCTGGTCCGCAAGGTACATGTTGCCGACGGAGTCGAACTTGATATCGTCGATGCCATGGAGCCCGACGGCGCTGGAGGTCGCCAGGGTTCCATCGCCGCCGTTCGCGCTGGTGCGGCTGCCCGCCACGCGATAGATGGCTCCCAGTGTTGGGTTGGTGACGCTCGCTTCAAGAGAGATGAGGTTGGTGCCGGCCGTGTTGGTTCCGCCGGCATAGACCACCCATATTGTCGAGGAGGTCCCTGCGACATAAATGTCGCCGGCGGAGTCGATTCCTAGTCCACCTGTATTCGGGGTGATCTTTGTGCTTGTAGCGAGGGTGCCGTTCGACGGCGTGCCGCACTGATTTTCTATGCCGGCGACCACGTAGATATTGCCGACGACCGGAGAGGTGACGCCGGTCTCGGCGGCGATCAACTGCGCTGCCGTTGCCCCACCTTCATAGATCACGCGTACGGTGCAGTAGGTGCCATCGACAAAGAAGACATCGCCGGAAGCATCGGCGACAATCCCCTTAATACCGCCCGACATCAGAGCGCTGGTTGCCGGTCCGCCATCTCCGGTATATCCCGCGGCTCCCGTACCGGCGATCGTTGTAATGATCTCCGGCTGAAAAGTCAGAGCCGGCTGAGCCAGCCCCGGCTCCAATGAAAGGGTAAAGAAGAACCACAACCAGATCGCTAACCGTCTTTTTCCACTCATTCTCACGTTTGTCACTCCTCCATACGGCCCTGCGTGTGTGCGTACAATCACCTTCACTCCGTGGTTTCCCTTTGGAGCACTTCCTAAAACTGCAGTGATTGCCGGGAAAGACGTCCCCTGTATTGCGTGACGAGTCTCCCGATGGTTCTGCCGGATCGTCAACGTTCCAAACAGTTCAGCCGGTGTTCGGGAAAACGATTTCCCTTTGATTTCAAGCACTTAAAATCGCGCACGGCTTCGTAACCGGACACGTTATGGGTGACGTTATGGGCTGTTAAAACGTRGCTTCGTTAGTGCAGCGAGGATCTGTAACCTTCTCGAAGCAAATACGCGACTAATGAACTAGAGCCCGCCAGAGGCTCTAACCAGATGCAGATTGCCCGCACCCCTCCAAATGTCCGGAAGGGTGCGGCCCTTTCGTCCGGCTCCCCGAACGTCAGTCAGGTCGGATATCGTCGTCCCCGGAGGGGTGGAAAAGCCGGCGGACGGTGTTGTTCAGCTTGTGGAACAGCGTCGGATGTTCGTAGCGGTAGACCACAGTGCCCGGAACAACGAGCGTCACCTCGGTTCCGGCCTTGGCGGAACTTACGACCGTCAGCTTGCTGCGGATTCGCGAGGCCCTCTCCCGCATCCCCTGTAATCCAAAGTGTCCCTCCCGGCCTCCCGCCAGGAGAGCCGGATCGATCCCCTGGCCGTTATCCTTGATGCGCAGGGAGAGATCGTTTGCATACCGAAGCTCGATTTCCAGACGGCTTCCCCGGGAATGCGCAGCCGCATTGCGAATCGCTTCATCGGCGATGCGGTAGATTTCGTCGCGCACAATCGGATGCATGTCTCTGGCATCGCCAACCGCGGAAAAGATAACACTCATGGAAGCCGGCCGCTCATGTTCTTCGACGGCCCGCTGTAATGCTTCAGAAAGATGGTTCTTCTCTGTAGTGCTGCCGCGTAGAGAGTGGACCGCTGCCCGCGCCTCGTCGACTGCCCTCCCCAGCCATATCGACAGCTTCTCGAGCGTCTGTTGCCTGCGTTTTTCGTCCGTGTCCTCACGAAGGGCGTCCTCCGCAATCATCTTGCTGCTCTGTACGGTTTGCAGGAAGGTATCGTGCAACTCGCGTGCGAGCCGTGTTCGTTCAGCCAGCCGGTCGTCAAAACGGGCGCTCAAAGTTGCCGCAACCTGGCGCAAACGCAGCCGGTAGATCATCCAGACGATCAGAACGATCGCAAGTCCACATAGAACTGCGAACCAGGCCGTCTGGTACCAGGCGGGCAGAATTCTGAAGGAGAACGATGCGCCCGTTTCGTTCCAAACGCCGTGATCGTTGCTTGCAATGACCCGGAAGGTATAGTTCCCGGGCCGAAGCTTGGTGTAGTACGCCTGACGCCTGGTCCCCGCGTCCGACCATTCCGTATCGACGGGATCGAGCCTGTAGCGAAACTGCACCCGCTCAGGAATCCTGAGGC
>NZ_JBFRCY010000538.1:0-5711 GCF_052113305.1 Terriglobus sp. YAF25 | reverse complement strand
CTGCACGCCCCTCCCGGGATACCCAGTAACAGGAAAAAATGCTCTAGCCGCCTATGAGCCGGTATGCTGTCCTGATGCACGCGAAGGACCTGCAGCACCATGTCTGAACATCTTCATCCAATTGACATCATTCTTGCCAAGCGCGACGGCAAGGAATTGAGCGGCGAGCAGATCGAAAACTTTATAGCCGACGTCGTCTCCGGTGACGTCACCGACGCGCGGCTGGCCGCCTTCTTGATGRCCGTCTTCCAGCGCGGTCTTACGCGCACCGAGCTTGCCTACCTGACCAGCGCCATGCGCTTTTCCGGCGAGGTCTTCGATGCCGCCATCTCGCGCGGAACCAATGTCGACAAGCACTCCACCGGCGGCATCGGAGACAAGACCTCGCTGTTGCTGGCCCCAATTGCGGCCGCCGCGGGCCTGTCGCCTTCATGAAGAAAGTAGAAGACGCGGAGTTTCTGGCGAGCCTTCTGGTCTCAACCGGCGAGCTTGCCGGCACGAGGACTGGAGCTCTACTGACCACCGTCGATCAGCCACTCGGACGCTTCAGTGGCAACTGGGTCGAGGTGTGGGAGTGCGTCGACATCCTGAAGGGCATCCGCCATCCCTTCAGCGAGGACCTCATCGAGCTGACGATTGCCCTGGCTGGACAGATGCTCTTCCTCGGCGGTAAGGCAGGGTCTGCGGAAGGGGGCGAACGCCTCAGCAAGGAACTGCTGGAGAACGGCAAGGCGTGGGAGCACTGGCTGCTGATGGTTGAAGCCCATGGCGGCGACGTCCGCGTCTTCGACGACCCGGCAGCCTTCCACAAGCCCGCCGCAACCCGGACATTGAAAGCTAAGCGCAGCGGCTATCTGGCCTCGATGGACTGCACCCAGGTTGGCTGGGCGATCCAGCGGCTGGGCGCCGGACGCGAACGGCCGGGCGACCCGGTCAGCGCCGACGCCGGCCTGACGATGCATGCCAAGCTTGGCGACTCTCTGAAGGAAGGCGATCCGTTGGTAACGATCTTCGCGGCCAGTTCATCGAAGATCGACGGGCCAGCGGAGATGCTGCTCGAGACCATGGAGATCAGCGATCACAAACCACAGGTGCGACCGCTCATTCTGAAACCCATTACCGCAGCCGATGTGAAGTAGCACTGGTGTAGCGGCGCGGAGGCCAACTGCTCTTCGCCTTCCTGGTCATCAAGTGGACGGTTGGACAACAGATCCTGGCCAAGTGCTCTTACTTCATCACCAGCTTCCTGGGGCACTCGGTCGATGGATCCTCGATGGTCTTTGGCCCGCTGGGCGATCCGAAGAGTCCGCTCAGCATCTTTGCCTTCGCTGTGCTGCCAACCATCATCTTCGTCTCCGCCTTCTTTGCCGTGCTCTATCACCTGGGAATCATGCAGTGGATCATCCGTGGCATGGCATGGGTGATGCAGCGGACGATGGGAACCTCCGGCGCGGAGAGCACGAACGTTGCCGCCAGCATCTTCATGGGCCAGACCGAAGCGCCGCTAACCATTCGCCCGTTTCTGAATGGGGCGACACGGTCAGAGCTGATGACCATCATGACCTCGGGCATGGCGCACGTCTCTGGCGGCATTATGGCTGCGTATATCTCCTTCGGCATTCACGCGAAGGACCTGCTCTCGGCGGTCATCATGACGGCGCCCGGCACTATCCTGCTCTCGAAGATGCTGGTGCCGGAGACGGAAGTTCCCGCTACCGCCGGTACGGTTCACATGCCTCCGCAGGATGGGGAACACTCCAAAGAGAACCTGATCGGCGCTATCGCCCGCGGCACCATCGATGGCGGACAGCTCGCCTTCAATGTGGCCATCATGCTGATCAGCTTTCTGGCCCTGGTAGGGCTGGCAAACGGCATCATGGGGGGCATTGCGAAACATATTCCCTTTCCGCCTTCGCTGAACTCGGTACTCGGATTTCTCTGCGCGCCGGTGGCCTGGCTGATCGGCATTCCCTGGCATGAGGCCCGCACGGTAGGGAATCTGCTTGGAACCCGCGCCATTCTGAATGAGTTCATCGCCTACAAAGACCTCGGAGACCTGGCAAACGCGCACGGCATCTCTACTCGGTCGCTCTCCATTGCCACCTTTGCGCTGTGCGGATTCGCCAACCTTGGCTCCATCGGCATGCAGATCGGGGGTATCGGAGCCCTGGCCCCCAGTCGCCGCAACGATCTAGCCCGGCTGGGCCTGCGCGCCATGCTGGCCGGAACGATGGCCAACCTGGTCTCAGCTTCGATCGTCAGCATGTTGATCAGCTGATCCTTCCAATCGAGGAAAACCGTCTCTCGAAACTGCAAGACCCGCCGATGATATTGGTGGGGCTGCAAAGCGTAACCAGAGCTCGCTCAATTGTTCCCAAAATGGGAATTGAGCGAAACATTGGTTATCATCGTAACCTGTAGCCCTAATCTGTCGTGAAGCGGTATCCCCAACATCGCCTCATCGTATTCCGGCAGATTTCCCGGAGGGAACACGGTACTCGCGTCCAGGCCTCCTTCTCCTTGCCGCGCCCGACAGTGTCTGTATTTCCACGCCAGAACTATTTCTTCTGCTCGATGGACGTATCGACAACCAGAGAGAGCTGGCCTCGATGCTCGATCTGCCTTTCGGAACATCGCTCTCGGAGTTACTGAAACACGCTTGGCATCGCTGGGGAGAGGAGCTGCCGGGTCACCTCATAGGGGACTTCGCTTTCGCGGTCTGGGATGGCCCACCACGCAAACTTCTGCTCGCTCGCGATGTCGCCGGAACTCGCCCGCTTCATTTCAGCTTAACCCCAAAAGGTATCGCGTTCGCATCGCTCGTCAGGCATCTGCTGCAACTCACCGGCAAACCCGCTAAGCCCGATGAAGAGCGAGTCGCGGAGTGGCTTGGAGGGCATTTTCACACCTCCACACATACCTTCTTCGATGGAATTCAGACAGTTGCCCCGGGACACACGCTTATCTGGCAGAATGGCCGGCATACAGTCCATTCTTTCTGGAATCCCCTGAAAACGGCCGTTCTCCGTCTTCGCGATCCGCGGGAGTATGTCGAAGGGATGCTGCATCACGTGGAACAGGCAGTCCGGCGGCGCATTCCCAATCATGGTCTACTGGCAACGCACTTGAGCGGGGGATTGGATAGCTCCACCCTCACCGACACCGCGGCACGGTTTCTGGCCCCTTGTGACCGCTCTCTCCTCGCCTTCACCGCGGTTCCAGCTACGCCCCTCGACGATACCCTTTTCCGAGGCCGCTTTACCGATGAGGCTCCTTTTGCCCGTGCCGTAGCTCAGCGACACTCGAATATCGAGCACATCCTGATCTCGAATCATGCGAACAGTCTCTTCCAGGCCCTCGATCGATGCACCGATGCCACGGAACGGCCTTTCCTTAATCCTCCAAATGCCGTGTGGTTGCTGGCAATTCTGCAGGCAGCCGCCAAGCGCGGCGCGGTCACTCTGCTCAATGGAATCGGCGGAAACTTTACCCTGAGTTATCACGGTCAGCGTGCTCTTCCCGGCCTGCTCGCGGCGGGACGCATACCCACCTTGAGCCGCGTGATCTTAGGATTGCATCGCAACGGCGAAAGCTGGAAGCACATCCTCGCGAATCTCATGCAGCCTTTCTTCCCTAAAATGCACCATTACGCGCTGTCGTTCTTCAAGAGAAAGCCGGCATCACGCGCGATTAGCATGGGGGCATCTCTCAGTTTTCTACGGAGGTCTGGATATCTCGCCGAACGTCTACAACCCAGCGTTAACGGACGATCAGAACGCGCTGTCGTTCTTCGAGGACTGGACCTGGAACAGGTCCACATGCTCGGACGGACGGTTGCATCGATTGATGATGTCGTCCCTCCTCTCGATCGGGATCTCATCGAGTTCACACTCTCTATCCCGGAAGAGATCTGCTGTCTGGATGGAGACCGGCGCTCCCTGATCCGCACCACGATGAAGGATCGTCTTCCTGACATGGTCCGCAACGAACGCCGTCGCGGGCTACAGGCCGCCGACTTTCTTTCGCTGCTTACGGCAGAGCTGCCCGCGATCCGGATGGAGCTTGCGCAGATGCAGCAGATCGACCTGGTCCGTCGTGCCATCGACCTGCCTCGGATTCAACGCTTGGTGGAACGGTGGCCTTCTGAGTTTCATCCCAGTTTGTCCGGCGATTATGCGCTCGCCCTGCCAAGAGCTCTTTCGATGGGCCGCTTTCTCCGGAGGATGGAGGATGGATCGCTCTTTTCGACGATCACTTCAAACGAAGTGAGTTAGATATCCCGAAACGTCAGAAAGCAGGTCCTTCACTATGTTCAGGATGACAACATTTATGGCAGGAACTTCTGAGACGCCACGTTAGTCTTCCGCCAGAAGCACCCGAAGATCGCGCAGGTTATTGCCAGTCGGTCCCGTAACAATGGCGTCTCCCATGGCAGCAAGGACCGCTCCTGAGTCGAATCGTTCCAGCGCTCCTGCAGGATCTGCTGCATGTTCCCAGGTATCGGAATCAACCACTGCTCCCGCAGCCGGACTGTTGCCGTCCAGACCGTCACTGCCGGCACTCAACACGGCAGTATTTGCCATGCCGTCGATGAGTTGCGCAGCGTAGAGCGCGAAGTGCTGATTGCGTCCGCCGTTGCCGGCTGGGCCGGTAACCGGTACAGAGACCTCTCCCGCGGAGATCAATGCTATCCGCTTGCCCGGTTGGCGCAGGCGGGCAAGCTTGTAGAGCAGATAGACTGCTGCCTTGTCATAAGGCCATTCATCGCATCCGTTGTCGACTACAGCCTCGAATCCGAAATCTCGAGCGATGGCAGCGGCCTCCCTGCAGAGAGTGGACGACGAAAGCACTACGAGATAGAAGGCCCTGGCAAAAGCAGGATCATTCTGCTTTGGCGTCTCCGGCAGCTCGAGACTCGCGAACAGTTCAGCGATCGCCGCAGGCAACGGTTCCGTCAAGCGAGACAGCAACACCCGGCAGTAGGTGATCGTACTCCCATCCGGAATGGTAGGCCCGGAGGCGATCACATCCGGGCGCCCCTCCGGTACATCGCTCACCAGCAGGGTCACCTGCGTCGCAGCATTTGCTGCGGCAACAGCCAATCGCCCTCCTTTGACTGCGGATACGTGTTTGCGCAGTGCATTCATCTCGGCGATGTTCAGGCCCGAGTGCACAAGCATACGATGGAACGCCGCCATCTCATCCATGGAGACCTCAGGAATCAACGGCATCTCCATCATCGCGGAGGCTCCTCCGCTGATGAGCCACAACACCAGCGTCTCACCGTCTGCTTCGCGCGCTAGCTCGAGCGCGAGCTCGGCGGCACGGCGCGAGCTCTCATCCGGAAAGGGATGAGAGCCGCGCAGGAACGTAAGCTCCGCCGGAGCTCCCGAGTTTTCCGGAGCCAGCACCARTCCCGTGAATGGCAGGTACCCTCGCAGCAGATCCGCGCTGTATACGGCCATTGGAACTGCTGCCTTGCCGAGTGCAATGATGATGGCGCGCCGATATTGCTCAAGCGGAAAACTATGTTCTCCGACCTGAAGGGTACCGTCGGCCCATCGCACCTGCTCGGCAAGATGCTTGTCGAGCCTGGCTGCTTCGAGAGTCCGCAGGTAGATCTGTTTTGCCTGTTCCTTGAGCGTCGCCACTGTTAGAGAATTTTCCCTATAGGTGTAGTGTAGGGCTTCCGCATCCTATGGGCGTTTTTC
>NZ_JBFRCY010000537.1:0-3290 GCF_052113305.1 Terriglobus sp. YAF25 | reverse complement strand
CCTTTTGTCTTCTCCCTTCACATCTTTGTGCAGAAGAAACCGGATATCGGGAGCGAAGGCGATGGCCTCAACAGAAGCAACGATACGGTTGGCGAGCTACGGAACCCTGGCGCCGGGTAAACCCAACCACCACGAACTGGCGGGGCTCAAGGGGCGCTGGCTGACGGGTGTTGTTCGCGGCCATCTTTATGACAGCGGTTGGGGTGCGGCACTCGGCTATCCCGGACTCATTCTCGACAAGAACGGACCGGAGGTTGCGGTGCACATCTTCGAGTCTTCTGATTTGCCCGCTCATTGGGGGCGTCTTGATGAGTTTGAAGGCCCTGGCTATGTGCGCGTCGTGGTGCGAGTGAACACTGACGAAGGAGTTCTTGAAGCGTATCTCTATGCACTTGCCCCGGAGGCATCCGGTCCTCATCGGTAAGGAGTTGACGGAAGGGGGCATCGTCGTCTATTGTCTTCCCCTAAGATGATTAGGGAAGAAAACGCCGATTCCGGCTCACTGCTCCAGGGGACTCTGGAGATGCTTGTTCTGAAAGCCCTCGCGCGGGGACCGCAGCACGGTTATGCTGTCGCGGAGTGGATTCACCATGTCTCACACCAGTTGCTGAAGGTGGAGGAAGGAGCGCTTTATCCTGCGCTCCATCGGCTGGAGATGCGCGGCTTTCTCAATGCAGAGTGGGGCGCCTCTGATAACAACCGCCGCGCCAAGTTCTACCGGTTGACGGCTGAGGGAGCGAAGCGGCTCGATTCGGAGTCGCAGCGTTGGGCACGGCTCTCGGCGGCAGTCGCGTTCGTCATGCAGTCTTCCTGAGGAGGAACTACGATGCTCCCTGCAGTCAGTGCATTTCTTGGGCGTTTGAGTTCTCTGTTCCGAAGGCGTCGTATGGAGAGTGAGATGTCCGAGGAACTTGAGTTCCATCGGGAGCGGCTGCGGGAGAAGTATCTCCGGGAAGGTATGTCGGAGCCCGCGGCAGAACGTGCCGCCCGCGTACGGCTCGGCGATACACATCGATGGCAGGAACGCCTGCGTGAGGTCTGGAGCTTTCGAATTGTCGAAGAGCTCACGCGTGACGTCAGGTTCTCTCTGCGTCTGCTTTGGAAGTCACCTGGATTTACTTCTGTTGCTCTGGCGACCCTTGCGCTTGGGGTGAGCGCGAATACGGCAGTCTTTTCGCTGATCGATAGCCTTTTGTTGCGGCCGTTGCCGGTACCGCATGCCCAGCAGATGGTGGTTCTGAGCACTCAGGAGGGAGGCCCGCAGCCCGGCTACTCCTTCTGCACCCCGTTCTTTCGTGGCCTCGAAGGCAAGGGCGACGTCTTCCAGAATGTATTCGCATTTGTGAATGACACACTCCAGGTGCGGGGAGAGTCGGGGAACATCAATGTCCACGGTGTGATGGTGAGTGGGCAGTACTTTCCTGCCATGCAGATAAAGCCGGTGATGGGGCGTTATCTTACGCCGGTTGACGACCAGGAAGGCGGCGGTTCTTCAGGGTTCGCCGTGGTGATCAGCGAAGACTTCTGGAAGAGCTGGTTCAATGGCGTTCCGGACGTAGTCGGTCGACGTTTGGTGATTGCGAACGCATCGTTTACGGTGGTAGGCGTTATCCCTAAGAGCTTTACGGGAGCAGACCCGACGCACCAACCGCAGATCTACGCACCCCTGTCCGCCGATCCGATCATGGATGCTCCGCGAGACCACCTTCATGGCGGCACACACGCCTGGTGGTTGACGGTGATGGCACGGCTGCAGCCAGGCGTCGATCTACAGAAGGCGAATGCTGCCTTGCAAGCCGTTTCGACGGGGGTTTTGCATGCGTCGACAGGCGAAGCCGACTGGATCAAGGATGAAGAGCAGCATCATTTCCATTTCGCAGCCGAACCCGGATCGAACGGGTTTGCCTATGTCCGCTCCGTATTTCGCAAACCTCTGCTGATGATGTTTGGCATGTGTGGCGGGTTGCTGTTGCTGGCATGCCTTAACCTGGCAAGCCTTTTGTTGGCGCGGGGAGCCGTGCGAGAACGGGAACTGGCGACGAGACGGGCTCTGGGGGCCACAAGATCGCGGTTGATTCGGCAGCTCATGATTGAAAGTCTGTTACTGGCGGCGCTGGGAACCGGGCTCGGCATGGCATTCACTCCGATTGTGGGCCATGTACTGGCGGCGATGCTCTCTGGAGGAAGCGGACCTGACAGCATGGTGCTGGATATCTCTCCGGATTGGCGTCTCTATGGTTTTGCCGCCGCGGTCGCTTTCATTGCTGCTGTCCTGATTGGCCTGATGCCTGCGTGGCGCGCAACCGAAGGAGATCTGAATGAGCAGATCAAAAATGGCCAGCACGCGCAACAACAGCGCAGACAGACGAGATTGATCCCGCGTCTGCTCATGACCTCCCAGGTGGCTCTGGCGCTCATTCTGGTCTCGGGTGCGGCGCTGCTGGCCGCCAGTCTGGTGCGCTTGTATCGCTCGGGCCTTGGATTTGAGCCACATGGTGTGATCAATATCCCTTTCAGCATGGACAAGCAGCAATTGGATGGAGAGCCGTTGATGGAGGTGTATCGGCAGATCTGGGAGGGTCTGAAGACGGCGCCGGGCGTGAAGGATGTGAGCTTCCAATTTATTATTCCCCTTTCGCACAGAGGCTGGAACGGGCGCTATGCAGCTCCGGGTGGCGAACGTCACATGCTCTGGCTGAATAGCGTCGGACCGGATTATTTCAGCACCATGCGCATCCCCGTGGCTCAGGGACGTGCATTTACCTGGACCGATACGAAAGCGTCGGGTTTGAAGATAATTCTGAACCGTTCGGCGGCAAAGCTGTTCTTCCCTCAAGGTGGCGCGATTGGCCGGCAGATCGTGGATAAGGACAAGACCGCGTATGAGGTCGTGGCCGTGGTGGGAGATGCAAAGTATCGCGATGTACGGGGTCCCGCAGTACCGGCTGGATATGTCCCGATGCAGCAGGACCCACAACAAAAGCCTTCCCTCAACGCCATAGTGCGTATCGATGGACCGTGGCAGCCTCTGGTGCAGTTCTCGAGAGAATTAGCGGCTAGGCTTGTGCCATCTATTCCAGCTCCTGTCATCCGTCCTATGGATGAGGTTGTCGACACCTCCATCAGCACGGAGAGGATGATGGCTCTGTTAGGAGTGTTTTTCGCTGGATGCTCGCTGCTGGTAACGGCGATCGGACTCTACGGAACGCTCTCCTATACGACGGCGCGAAGGACCAACGAGATCGGAATCCGCATGGCCCTCGGAGCACAGCGCCGGCGCGTGATGGCGA
>NZ_JBFRCY010000536.1:0-3296 GCF_052113305.1 Terriglobus sp. YAF25 | reverse complement strand
GTACCGGAAACATATTCATACGTGGTACTGCCGTAGGTGTAGTTATTGGGAAAGTTGATGGAGCCGCGTCCGGCGAGGAAATCAACGTAAGGATGAACGGAACTGAACTGCCGCGTGAGTCTGATGCCGCCGAGGATATTCTTCTCGGCGGCAACGTTGCCTTTCCGGAAGGCGTACGTGCCGCGGATTTCGGCCGATGGCACCAACCCGGCGAAACGCCGAAGAATGAAATCTCCACCGGCGGTGAAGCTTGTGTTCTGGCCTTGTATGCCGGTGTACACCTTCGAAACCCCGCCGAAGAGTTCGGCGGTTTGAGGTTGCGGACGCCGTGGCGGTTGCCTGCGCTGAAGAAGACGTCGTGAGTGCCGTGCCGGCGAGAAAGAGACAAAGAGCAAGACGGTAGAGCTTCAACAAGATACGCGTGTGTCCTTTACAGCGAGGTACACAGTAAGACCGCGAATCATCGAGGCTGGAGTACAACCGCTGGACAAGAGGATGACTTTTCAGAGAGCAACGACGGCGGGGTGAGGCGAGTCTTATAAACAGGGATGAGTTAGGGAGGTGTCGCCATGATTTTTTATGGCTTCTTTATGCTGCTGCCGCTGTTAGTGGTGCTCTTCCTGCTGTACGTGTTCATGAGTAAGCAGAGCGATCATCCGAAGATGAGTGGGAGTGCGGGAATCCATCAGCGGAGACGGCAGCCGCGGGCACATGGACGTGAAGTCTAGTGGACACAAGGTCTTTGGACACAAGGTCTAGTCCGGACTAAGGGCTAGTTATCGTCCGTTAAGAGAGGTAAAGGCAAAGGTAGGGTCGGCATTCGTCCGAAGATGGATGGCGAGCTGACCCTCCTGACCTTCCGACAGTGTGGGGCCGTTGGCGTGCATCTCCTGCCGGTCGGCAGTCAGCCAAGTCATCTTCACCAGACCGGAACCCTGAATCTTGAAGCGATAACTGAAAGTCTGTCCCGGAGCGAGCGACTGCGTACCGAAGCTGGCCGAAGGATAATCGACCTGTACGACACTGACGGGACTCGCTGTGTCATTCGTAATGGTGGTTGCGATGTAGCGAGAGCGGCAGCCTGCGAGGGCGATGAGAAGAAGGAAAAGGGCTGCGGCTTTCTGAAACTGCATGGGTTGAGTATAGCTATTAGAGCCATTTCTCCTGCTGCTGGGGATTCCGGAAAGGCGTGCAGCGGCGTTTTCATTGCGGAAAACGTCCATAGATGCAGCAGCCATACGTCACACCCACAGGGCTCTACTGTGACGGCGGCCGATCTCCAAAGCCCTCAGGCCCGGGTTCAACTTCCGGATCGACTGTAAAAGTAATTGTTCCATGCAGGCCATCGGCCAGACGTGCCGGGTTGACCTGGGTGGTGTGCAGCATGATCCCGGAGAGATCTCCATGGAAGACCGTATCGTCTGCGAGATGCGTGCGTGGAACTTTATGGCTGACGTACGGCTCCAGCAGCGCGACCTGATCTGAGAGTGCATCGGAAAAGGCGATCTGCCCGATGTGGCGGACGTGCCCTGAGGTGTACTTCCCATGATCGCCGTGGCCGCCGGTGTGGACCTTCAAATGGATGTGTGTATCCCGGCTTACGTACCATCCGGGATAGATGGTGAGAAACTTCACCGTTCCGTCCTTACCGGTGATCTGTACACCGCGCAGGAATGTTTGGTGGTCCGTCGTGTGCATCGGCGGTGGGGCGCGATGGTCCCCATCTTTCGGCGGGCCTTGCGGTAAGGTTCCCGTTGGCGGCGGCCCATCAAACCCGCCAGGTCGACCCGGACCAAAGTCCATCTTGTCAGGATTCATTTTGGTGTAGCCGGAGTAAATCCCGGCTGCGTCGCAGTGCCAGATGTCCGCTGCGGCGTTGGAAAGCGGTTCACAGGTGCGCGCGTTCAGAAGAACGATGGAGAGATGGAGCGGCAGGCCGGGCCTGTTTTCCCGAATGTCACTGCGGAGCAGTTCGTAGTCGACATAGTAAGGGCCGACCGTCAATTCAGGAGTGAGATGGCAGGCAGTGTTCTCTGTTGCGAGAAGACGGCTGGGGCGCAAGAGCCTTGCGGCAGAGGTGGYGGCTGCGGTGGAGAGTAGTCGCCGGCGGCTCCAGAGGCGATGCGAAAGCTTCATGCCTCTTAAGACGGGTTTTACGGTATGCGGATGACGACTTTCCCGAGGGGACCCTGTTCGAGATGACGATAGGCCGCAACCGTGTCATTGAACTCGTAGACAGCATCAACGACCGGATGCAGTCCCCAGTCTTCGTAGTGGCGGATAAATCGCTCCAGGGCAACGCGGGGGCCAGTGGAGATGCCGCGAATGACAGCAAGCTTTTGAATCGTGGTGAATAACGGAAGACGAGCGTCGGCAGCCTCCAGAACACCGATGATAGAGATCTGTCCCTCTGGCCGCAGAGCGCGCAGAGAGCGAGCAAGATTTTCCCCGCCGACGACTTCGAGGATCTGGTCGACGCCGCGTTTCTGCGTGAGTGCAAGAACCTCTTTTTCCCAGTCGGGCGTGCGTCGGTAGTTGATGGTGAAATCGGCTCCAAGGCTCTGGGCGCCCTGGAGTTTGAGCTCTGAGCTGGAGGTGACAATGGTCGTTGCCCCCATGGCGTGGGCGATCTGCAGGCCGAAGAGAGAGACTCCGCCCGTTCCCTGCAGCAACACCGTATCGTTTGGCTGCAGGTTCCCTTTTTCGACCAGTGCCTGCCATGCTGTTACGCCGGCGCAGGGCAGTGTCGCCGCTTCTTCGTTGGATAGATGGGCAGGCGCGTTGACCAAAGCCTGTTCCCGCAGAACAAGATACTTCGCCAAAGCTCCCTGGTAGACGTTGCCCAGGCTGTAGAGTGATTCCTTGCCCTGGGCAGGACCGTCAACCCAGTGAGTTGCATACTGCGTGAGGACGCGATCTCCAAGGCGAAGCCGGGAGATCCCATGTCCAAGCCCAACCACCGTGCCGCAGGCGTCAGCTCCCTGGGTGATGGGGAACTCAAGGCGAGGGTTATAGTTGCCATCCACAAGCAGTTTGTCGCGGTAATTCAGTGCAACCGCATGGACCTGCACCAGGACTTCGCCCTCACCGGGTGAAGGATCGGGTACGTCCTGCAGCTTGAGAGAATCGAGTCCAAACCCGGTCAGTCGCCATGCCTTCATGCCCATGGGATGCGCGAGCATACAGCTTGGTCTCAGATGGTTTCCAGGCGTGTCATCCAACTCGTGTCAGTCAGCGCCGGGAGCAGATTTTTACGAGATCGAGGGGCGAGGAGGGAACTGTAGCCGGCCTGCTGG
>NZ_JBFRCY010000535.1:0-3297 GCF_052113305.1 Terriglobus sp. YAF25 | reverse complement strand
CGCCAAGGGCGTTCAGACGGAAAACATCAGCCACCGCGGCAAGAGATACTTCATCAATAACCGCTACCGTCTCAGCTCCCGCCTGTGGCGTTTCGTCTTCAGCGATCTGATGGCACAAGTGGCAGCGGCCACGGTCGGTCCTGACGCCTATCTCTTCCACGAACAATGGGTGGTAAAGGGCGCCGAACAGGGTATGAAGTTCGCCTGGCACCAGGACTCCGGCTACGTGAAGTGGTACAACCCGACGACCCAGCACAAGCCCTACGTGACCTGCTGGTGCACGCTGGACGACGTCAGCGAAGAAAACGGCACCGTCTACCTGCTGCCCCACTCGCGTGGCGGAACCCAGCACAGCATCATCGACCACACCAAAGAAGACGGCACCAACGACCTGATCGGCTATACCGGCAACGACCCCGGTGATGCAGTCATCGTGCCCGCCGGAAGCATCGTCGCCTTCGACAGCTACGTCTTCCATCGCAGCGGGCCGAACAGGACGAACAACATGCGGCGGATCTATCTGCCGCAGTACAGCGCAACACCGATCGACCGTCCGGACGGTAAGCCCTGGGCCATGGCCACTCCATTTCTGAAGGATGGCAAAAACATCTACGACCACGCGGACGATACCCCGGAACAATACGGCCCCTTCCCCGAATCGTCGAAGGAAAAGGTAGCTTAGTCTTCGGCATAAAGGGCCGCTGGCGAATCTCCGTCAGCGGCCTTTATGCTTTGTAGCCGCTAGAAGAAAAGGGAGAAGGGTGTGCTGAAGACACGTCTAAGTTATGCTGCCAGCGAAGTCGCGGGCCAGCTCATCTTTTGCGTCGTCTCGTTTTACCTGCTGAAGTTCTATACCGATGTGTACGGCATCTCCGCGGCTGCGGCGGGAACCATTCTGCTGGCAACCCGATGCCTGGACGCGGTGGACGCGCCGCTGTGGGGCATCCTCTTTGACCGAACCCATAGTCCGCTTGGAAAGAGCAGGCCGTGGTTCCTATGGCTGTGTGGGCCGTTCGCCATCTTTGGCGTGCTTACCTTCCTCACGCCGCATCTCAGCGGAACGGCGAAGGTTCTCTACGCGGGTGTTACCTATGCCATCTGCAGCATCCTGTACACGGGTATTAATACGCCGGTCACATCGATCCTCTCCGGGCTGACTTCGGAATCCCGCGAGCGGGTCACGCTTACCACCTTCCGCATGTTCGGCTCAAAGCTCGCTGTCCTGTTCGTGAATCTGACCGTCCTGCGCCTGGTGGATCGGGCTGGAGGCGGTAATGACCGTAAGGGATTTTTGATTGTCATGTCCCTCTACGCCATCGGCTCCGTGCTACTTTATCTGACCGCATTTCGGAATCTGCGGGAGACCGTCGTAGAAGAACACAGGAAGATCGCCCTGCGCGAAAGCCTGCGCGCGATCCGTGGCAACCATCCATGGCTGATCACCTTCGCAAGTGGCCTCTTCTTCTGGATCGCCTTCATCGCCCGCATCTCGGCCGCGCCATACTTCTTTGAATACACGCTGCATCGCCGCGACCTCATCTCCGTCGCCAACAGTTTGGACTTTGTCTCTCTGGGAACAGTCTTCCTGCTTCCATGGCTCTGCCGCAAAACATCGAAACGCAACTTGTGGGCCGCAGGGCTGCTTGGCTGCGTCGCAGGACAACTCCTGCTTGCAGCCGGAGCACACGCACATTCCGTACCCCTCATATTGACCGGCTGGGGGCTTGGTTTCTTTGCCAGCGGCGCGGCGATGGCGATGCCCTTCACCATTCTTTCCGACAGTGTTGATTACGGCGAATGGAGGTGCGGCATTCGGGCAACCGGCTTTCTTACAGCTATCGGCTTCTCTTTCTGCCTGAAGGCGGGTAGCGGTCTTGGTGGTGCAATTCCCGCGTGGATTCTGGACCGTTATCACTACATCCCGCACGCCCAGCAGACGGCAGCGTCTTTGCACGGCATCAGCCTCAGCTTTGTATGGCTGCCGGCAATAGCCTATGCCCTGGCGACCATTCCGGTTCTCTTCTACCAGCGGTATGAGCGGCTGGAACCGCAGATCCGCAAAGATCTTGAGCTGCGCCGCGCCGCGGCCGTAGCCATGAGTGCGGGTATCTGATGTTTCAGTTTGAACGCCATTACGGCGATGCCATCTTCGTCTCGGGCACACACCGCCTTCGTCTGCGCTTCCCGACCGAAGCCACGGTCCGCGTCACGTACACGGAAGACAGCGCCTTTGCCGAGCGCACCTCCGCCATCGTCATAGCCCGCGAAGATGTGTCTTTCAACATTGCGGAGGAGCAGGAGCTCTATCGTCTCTCCACAAACGCGATCGAGGTCTTGATCGCGAAAGCGAGCGGAGCTCTAACAGTAGCGGATTCCCGGGGCAAAGTTCTTCTCAAAGAGCCTGGCCGGGGCGGCAAGTGGCTGACGCGCAAAAAGGTCTATCGCAGTTTCTTCTCCGCGACACAATCAATCGCCACTGACCAAAGCATCGACGGCGCGCGTGCAGCAGCGGAATCCTTCGAGACCCTCTTCGACCGCGAAGCCTTTGAGGCCAAGCTGGAGTTCTCCTTCGCCGACGACGAAGCGCTGTACGGTCTGGGATCGCACGAAGAAGGATACGGCAATCTTCGCGGCCGTTACCGCGAGCTGTATCAGCAGAATATGAAGGCGGTCGTCCCGGTACTGATCTCATCGCGGGGATACGGAGTCCTGCTCGACTGCGAATCGCTGATGACCTTCCACGACGATGCCCTGGGCTCTTACTGGTGGGCGGAGACCGTCGCAGAACTGGACTACTACATCTTCAGCGGAGACACCCTCGAAAAGCTCTATGGGCAGTACTACGCCCTAACCGGCCAGCCCACAATGCTGCCAAAGTGGGCTCTGGGATACGTGCAGTCTAAGGAACGCTACGTTAATGCCGAAGAACTCCTCGATGTCGCCGGAGAATACCGCAGACGCGAGATTCCTCTCGACTGTATCGTGCTGGACTGGAAGAGCTGGCCCAACGGCTCCGGTTGGGGCCAGAAGAGCTTTGACCCAATTCGTTTCCCTGATCCATCCGGCATGACCAAGGCGCTGCACGACATGGATGTGCGACTGATGGCCTCCATCTGGCCCATCATGACCGGCGGATGCGATAACCAGATCGAGTTACAGCAGAATGGCCAGGTGCTCGGCAATCAATCGACCTACAACGCTTTCGACGACGAGGCACGAGCCACCTACTGGCGGCAGGCCAAACGTGGACTCTTCGATCATGGCGTCGATGCATGGTGGTGCGACTGTACCGAACCC
>NZ_JBFRCY010000534.1:0-3304 GCF_052113305.1 Terriglobus sp. YAF25 | reverse complement strand
TCTTCAGTGTGATGAATGCGGTGTTGCTGCAGTCGCTGCCGGTAGCCGATGCCGATCGACTCGTCTATCTGCATACCTCGAATGCCCCGCGCGGGACCGGCACGATCGATAGCACGCAGACCTTCTCCTACCCGGTCTACGACGCCCTGCGCAAACAGGCTGGCGGAATGTCCGCAGTGATCGCATACGTCCCGCTATCGGGAAACAAAGTGGCAGTTCGCTACGGATCGGAACCGGAAGAGGCCGAGGGCGATATGGTGAGCGGCGCCTTCTTCTCTGGCCTGGGTGTCAAGTTGCAACGCGGCCACGGGTTTACGGAACAGGACGAGAAGGACCACGCGCCGATAGCCGTCATCAGCAACGAGTATTGGACCCGGCGTTTTACGCGCAATCCGGATGTGCTGGGTACGACGCTATACGTAAACGGCATTGGCTTCACCATCGTTGGTATTGCTGCGAACGGCTTTGAAGGTCTGGAGGCCGGGAAGTCGACTGATTTCTGGGTGCCCTTACAGAATCGGCCCGAGCTGAATGCATGGGGAAATCCGCCCGAAGATGGCAAGGCATATATGGCCAACCCGACGTGGTGGTGTCTGCGGCTGATTGGGCGGCTCAGCCCGGACGTCACAAAGACACAGGCCGTGGCGCAGTTGCAGCCCGTGTTTCAGACAGCAGCTTACATCGGTCTTGGCTCACCGATGGCCGGCGAGCAGAGGCCAACCTTAAGTCTCGTTGAGGCAAAAGGATTCCCTGGATATGCCGAGCAGTACGGCAAGCCTCTGCGGCTGTTGATGGGCATGGTTGCGCTGGTATTGCTGATCGCGCTTACGAACGTTGTGATGCTTCTGACGGCGCGCAATACAGGCCGGCAGCGGGAGTTCAGCATGAAGCTGGCCCTGGGCGCAGGTCGCGGTGACTTGCTGCGGCAACTGCTGACGGAAAGCCTGCTGCTCGTGGTGGCGGGAGGAGTCGTGGCCTGGACCTTCGCTGTTTTCGCGACCAGGGCACTTGGCGCCTGGGCCCAGATCGAATCGAGCCTTGCTCCGGACGGAACGGTTCTGCGTTTCACTGTGGCTGTTCTGACATTGGCGATCATTCTGTTTGGACTGRCCCCTCTTCGCATCGCTCTCGCAGCAGCGCCATCGCTCGCTCTCAAGACCTCCGCAGCGACCTCTGCGACCGATACAGGAAAGTCGCGTGCTGGCAGGATCATCGTCACGCTTCAGATGACCTTTTGCGTTGTTCTGCTCGTCGGTGCTGGACTTCTGTTTCGCACGCTGCGCAATCTCGAAAACACTTCGCTTGGGATGAAGGTCGATGGTCTTGTCGTCTTCGGGGTGAGTCCGCATATTAAGTCGCTTCCCCAGGGCAGAGAGTTCTACCGCGAGCTGATCGGAAAATTACGGGGACTTCCCGGCGTCGAATCCGTAACCATCATGGAAGAGCGCCTTGGGGCATGGTGGTCCGATAACAGCGACATGATGGTTGACGGCAAACTGCCGGAGGTTGCAAATGGAAGTTCGAGAACGGTTCGCAGTAACGTAGCCGGCCCAGGCTTCTTTACGACCCTCGGAGTTCCCGTGCTTGAAGGCCGTGACTTTGCCGATTCCGACACACCGGCTTCGCCTCACGTCGGCATCATCAACGAGGAGTTCGCAAAGCGCTTCCTTCCCGATCAAAACCCACTGGGACATATCATCGGTCCTGATAACGGGATGTATCAGATGACTATTGTCGGCGTGGTGAAGAATCATAAGTACCGCAGTATTGATGAAGAGCCGATTCCCATGGCCTGGTATATGTATGCGCAGATTCCCATCATTGGCAAGATGGAAGTGGAGATGCGTGTGCAGGGAGAGCCGCTTGCCATTCTGCCTTCGGCCCGCAGAATGGTACAGCAGTTGGATCCGAATCTTCCCTTGATTCAGCCGATAACCCAGCGCGCCCAGTATGATTTGACGATCTCGAATCAAATGCTCTTCGCTCGGCTCGCCGGGTTCTTCGGACTATTGGCGGTCGCATTGGTAGCGACTGGGCTCTACGGCACGCTTGCGTATCGAGTGAACAGGCGAACGGCAGAGATCGGAATACGCATGGCGATGGGAGCCGGACGAGGCCAGGTGGTTTGGATGATTATTCGGGACTCTCTGGCCCTCACCGCAATCGGGGTCAGCCTGGGCATTCCGCTAGCAATGCTCGTGGGGCGAGCTCTGGACTCATCCCTGTACGGAGTGAAGCCGTTGGACGGGGCAAGCTATTTCCTCGCGATTACCGCGGTTGTGTGCGTTGCGCTTGCAGCGAGTGCGGTGCCCGCGCGGCGCGCCGCCAGTATCGAACCGTTGACTGCCCTGCGAACAGAATAGTTTTGCGCCGCCGGCTGACGACTTTGGCGCAATAGGCCCACCCATCAGGTTTCAATGGTTGATAGGCTATCTGCCATTCGTTTGGCGTTTAGCGATTGCCCAGCGCTTCCTGAGCCGCGGCCCATAGGAAGTGGAGATTGTTGATCGTATAACCCATGGTTAAACCATTATCCCTTCCATGGCATCGCACTCGACAGAGCGCTGTTCATGTCTCACGATGACATAGCGAGCATAGACCAAGGTGCATCCCCACAAAAACACGCTGCCAAATTGATCAGGAACGCGGGCCACATGCTCCGATCGAGTGAGCCGTCGCCGCTTAAGACGGGTGAAGGATGCTGGGTACGCCACCAGCGAATGCTCATGAAAACAATTGGGATATCAACACCCGCGAAGATGCTCAGCACTGCTGCGATCACCGGGAAGGGGAATACAACATCCTGGATGCAGCTCGGGGGACGCGATCCCCTAAACCAATCGCTCTATCTTCGGTCGAAGACGGTGATGGCCGGCTATATTTCAGCCTCCAAATCTGTAACCGTTGCGCGGCGGCGCAACCATTTCGCACCGAAGGTGCGAATGCCTTGCTTAAGGGGACGGCTTCAGCCGTCCCGTCCCCGCACTGAAATGCATGCGGCTTTAGCCGCTGAGGTACCGAKGCTATGCCCTCAGCGGCTAAAGCCGCRCCTCTGTGGGACATCTGTGCAGCCTGGGAGATAGGTAACAGTTTAGACCGGGCAGATGGGTAACACTTTTTGCTCGGTAGGTTTATGTATCTGAGTTTTTTTGATYTCAGGTAGTGGTGGAGGCGGTGGGAATCTGGGAATTTCGGTTGTATGAAATTTCCAGATTTCCATCGTCTTGTTGTTGGGGGAGGTTGCCGACGTTGAGGTTCTGTTGGTCGAAGTAGGCGATGGGGAAGGTTGCGTAATAGACGCACC
>NZ_JBFRCY010000533.1:0-6835 GCF_052113305.1 Terriglobus sp. YAF25 | reverse complement strand
GTCCTGTCCTGTGCCTGCGCATACATCGCAGTCGCCACGCAGGCAGCCGTAAGGGTGCAGAGCAGCGGAGAAAGAGGGCGCCTCAGATTCCGTTTGCTGACCATAGAAGCAGTTACTCCATTTCGCGAGCGAGCATTGAACTACAGTCCTAACACAGGTCTTCTGTGCGGTCACCCTCAGTCAGAATCCTGGCCTGCCAGTCAGCGGCCGGAAGGTCAGTACGTGTCGGATAAAAAGGCGGAGAGTCGCGTGGGTCCTTATCCATGGGAGCAATGCCCGTGGTATTGATGAACTGCTTGAGCAGCTTCATCGTGAGTTCGGCTTCGACTGCCGACGACCCGATCGCCATACAGATTGCGTTCTTCGCGCGGGTCCTCGCGATAGCTATAGAGCTCCGATTGTCCCTGCGGCCTAAGGGTTCGGCCGCTTCATCGACGCTCCTGAAGCCGCTTGGCCACCCTCGCCTACTGCCTCGGCGGACGCATTCGTGCTGGCGGCCGCCTGCAGGATGCTCCCCATCACTGTCCCACCGGAAAGACCCACAAACTGTCTGCGATTCAAGATGCGCTCCGTTCTTCTTTCATGGCTAAGGGATTACTGCACGACGGAAAACGTGTCATGCAGCGACGCTGTCGAGCTGTCTCCGGCCCATACATCGAACTCCGACGAGTCGAGTGTCCAGCCATGGGAAGCGGAAGACCAGTAGGTCCGCTCCGGCGCCCCCACAACAAAGCTGACATCGCGCGATTCACCCGGTGCCAGCGTGATGCGCTGGAATCCCTTCAGCTCCCGTACCGGACGTGACGCGCTTCCAGACTTCTGATGGAGATAAAGCTGAACGACCTCGTCCGCCTTCACCTTGCCGGTGTTTTTTACGGTTACCACAGCCGTTACCGGGTCCTTAGTATGGACCTCTTTCTTGCTCAGCCGGAGGTTGGAGATCTCAAAGCTCGCATAACTCAAACCGAACCCGAAGGGATACAGCGGCTCCGTCTGAAGATCCCAGTAGCGTGAGGTGAAATCAGGAGCGCCATATGGTTTGTGAGAGAGGTTGTGGGCGTAGTAGATCGGAATCTGGCCGGCACTGCGTGGCCAGGTCACAGGCAGCTTGCCCGCAGGCGAGACATCGCCAAAGAGAAGGTCGGCGACAGCGTTCCCTGTCTCCGTCCCTCCGAAGTAGCAGTCCATGATTGCGGAGACATGCTGCGAAGCCCATGTCACATCGAGTGGCCGCGTGCTGAAGAGCAGCAGAACGACCGGCTTCCCAGTTGCAACGACCTTCTCCAGCAACTCCTGCTGACGTCCCGGCAATGCCAGCGAGGATCGCGAGGCGTACTCGAAGTCCATCAGAGCTGACTCTCCCAGAGCGAGCACAACAACGTCCGAATCGTTGGCCAGTGAGACAGCGTCGTTCATCGTTGCCTCGGCCTTACTTGCATCCCACTCCGCCTCTGGCTTTGGTCCGATAAGGCCGTCGAACATCGAAGGGAACTGCTTGCGCAACTGAGCTCCCTGGGCAAAGCGCACGTCGGTACCCGGTAGCTTGTTCCGGATGCCCGCCACGATCGTGACCGTATCGGCGGGCTTCGCGGTCAGGCTCCACGGACCGTTCATGTCATACTGCGAATCCCCAAGCGGGCCAATGACGGCAACGCGACGTACCGTCTTCGCGAGAGGAAGAACGCCACCTTCATTGCGCAGCAGAACAGCGCTCTTCGCCTCTGCCTCTCGTGCAAGATCACGATGCTTTGCCAACATGGCCGCGTGCGTGGATTCATTGCCATCCGCGTAAGGGCTATCAAACAGTCCCAAAGCGTACTTCGTTGCAAGGATCGGGCGCACCAGATCGTCAAGCATCGTCGCCGAGACCTTTCCCTCCGCAACAAGCTGCTTCAGGTTCATGAGATACGTGCCGCTTCCCATATCCATATTCACGCCGGCGGTTGCTGCACGGAACGCGGCATCCTTGGCATCGCTGCTGAAGCCATGGGTATAGAGGTCGCCGACAGCGTTCGCATCGCTAACAACAAACCCGTTGAACTTCATCTGGTCACGGAGGATCTCGCGCAGTAGATGCGTATTCCCGGTCGCCGGAACATCGTTGAGGTCCATATACGCGCTCATCACGCTCTTCGCGCCGGCCTCGACTCCCGCCTGGAAGGGAYGCAGATAGACGTTCTGCAGCAGCTCTTCCGGAATATAGGAGGCATCGTAGTCGCGCCCGCCCTCCGCGGCTCCGTACCCGGCAAAGTGTTTCAGCGTGGCCGCAAAGCGAAGAGGTTGGCCCGGCTCTCCCTGGAATCCCTTCACCTGTGCGCGTGCCATTGCGGCTCCGAGATACGGGTCCTCTCCTGCTCCTTCCGAGATCCGGCCCCAGCGCGGATCGCGCGCGATATCGAGCATGGGGGCAAAGGTCCACCGCACTCCCGCGTGTACCGCCTCTTCTGCTGCAATCGACTGAGCCCTGCGCGCCATCTCCGGATCCCAGGAGGCAGCCATGCCCACTGGAACCGGAAACTCGGTGTCGAAGCCATGAATCACGTCGAAGCCGAAGAGGATCGGAATATGCGCCCCCTCCGACACGGYGATCTTCTGCAGTGCATTGATGCGTTTTGGATCAGTGACGAAAAGAATTGAGCCAATCTGTCCCTGGCGAACCTGATCTTCCAGCTTCTGCGCTGGTGCAGGCATCCCCGGCAGTCCTGAAAAATCGAAGACCTGGTTCAGCTGGCCAATCTTCTCCACAACCGACATCTTGGAGAGAAGAAGATTGGCCCGCTGTTCCGGTGTCGTGGATGTCTGGCCGTAAAGCGGCAGCGACGACGCCAGCAAAGCTGCTGCAAGCAAAGGTCGAATCGTCTGGTATTTCACCATTGAATAGCCACTGGTGCCTTTTGCTGATCGGTGAGCGAATTCCATGATGGATCACCGGCCTCTCTTGGCGGCAACTTCACATCCGCTGGAATAATACCTATCTTCTTCTGCCGCGCGAAACGCAACATCCGCCCGCGATATCTTGAAGCCGAATCTTGGCAGATGGCCGATCCGCTCCCGATATCTTCCCGTCCTGGGACGGTCAGTAAGCTGCGGTGGCCGTACGATCGTCCAGTCGAGTCCACTGCCCTGAACAATCGACTCCAGTTCGGCAGAATCTTTTACCACCGATGGAAAGAGCATCCTGCCGAGCAGATAGGTGGGCGGAAAGACCGAATCTTTGAACAGGAATGCGGTCGAGATCAGCACAGCCCGCCGTACACCGCTTTGTTGCATTGCTCCAGTTAATACGGTCGCGAAGTCTCGGAGGAGATGTTCGTCCGACTTCGCAATCGGCACGCGAGGCCCAAAGCCGGAGAGAACGGCATCGTGTCCTTCGAGTACGCGGGCCATGGTCTCCTGGTGCAGCAGGTCCCCGGTGCGAAGATCGATCCGTCCATAGAACGTTTTGAGGGATTCGGGTTTGCGGACGAACGCTGTTACGGCATGGCCCGCTGCCAGCGATTGCCTGATCAGCTCCATACCTGTGCCGCCTGTGGCGCCTAGAATGACAACTCTCACTGTCTCAAATCTCCTGTCGGTACTGCTGCTATGCGCAGATACGCCCTGCACGATAAGACCGGCGAGCACCGCGGCGCGTGACAGCCAGCCTCTACTTCAGCGGCGGCAGATGTTTGAGCTTGTCAGGATTGGTGATGACGTAGATCGACGAAATCAGGTTGTCGCGCACTTCGATGGTCACCACGGAATATGGTTCTCCATTGAAATACGTCACCAGTCCGGGTTCGCCATTGATGCGGGCAAGCCGCTGAACCAGGGTCTTTGGGACAAAGCGTTGCATGCCGCCCAGAATGCCTCTGCCAACCTTGTCGGCGCCGTGGACTGCATTGGGAACAGCTGCCGCTTTGCCTCCGCCATCCGACCGCAGGACTACATCTTCTGTCAGCAAGCCGAGCAGGTCAGTCATCTCCCCGGTCCCGACTGCCTTCAGAAAGCTTTCCAGCAAAGCGTCATGGTCGGGCCGTGCGGCTTTGAAGCGAGGTCGCAGTGTCGCAACATGCTGCTTTGCCCGTTTCAAAATCTGCCGGCAGTTGACCTCACTCTGACCGACGATCGATGCGATCTCGCCGTGCTCGTACTCGAAGACCTCTTTCAGAAGAAAGACGGCACGCTCAATCGGTGTGAGACGTTCCAGTAAGACCAGGAAGGCCATCGAGAGTGACTCATCCACGCGGATCAGGTGGAAGGGATCGCCGCCCGGATCGGTGACGATCGGTTCCGGGAGCCACATACCCGTGTACTCCTCCCGCTGTACCTTTGCCGATTGCAGATGATTGATGCAGAGCCGGCTCAGAATGGTGACAAGGTAAGCCCGCGGCGAGCGGATCTCCTCTTCGCCGGCGGCATGCCATCGCAGGAACGTCTCCTGCAGCATGTCTTCCGCATCAGCAACACTTCCCAGCATGCGATAGGCGATGGAGAAGAGAAGGCTGCGGTACTGATCGAACATTCCGAGCCGTATGGAGTCCTCAACATCACTCAGCGATTCTTCTGGTCCTGGTGTCTGATGGCTGCTCATGGCTCCGCTCCTTCCACTGATTCTCTGGCTCGAAGGCCGGTCTCCTTCGGCGGTGATCGTCTCTACATACAAGACAAACGGGCGGGTTGCGGCGTGACACGTGCTGGTTCAGGCGGCGTTTGCGGGCAGAATGTTGGCGGGCGATGTTAAATCCGCGGTCCTTCATGCCTTTACCGCGAAGGTCCTGGTGCTGTTAGGCGGCAGCCAGGTATTGGCCGCCCTTGTCCTGTTCCTGCAAAGGCGGTGTCCCCTCTGGGTTCCTGTGGCCGCTCTTGGCTTGGTGAGTGCCGAGGTCGTGGAGTTCGCCGCAGGGCATCTCCATCATGTGGCCATCCATGTGCCTTTGGGACTTGCCATCTTCGGAGGAGCGATCCGACAGTTGCTCTGGGCGATTGGTGGCATGGCCCCGGCGAAGTAGAGCATTTTCCCTGTTGCTGGGTATCCCGGAAGGGCGTGCCGCGGCGTTTCATGACGGAAAACGCCCATCGATATGGAAGCCCTGAACTGCACCTACGGGGGAAAATGCTCTAGCGCGATCCACATCTTCGGCTGACCCCAAACCGGACGCCAGTCATGCTGGAGGCGCCTGCCATTGAGGCTCTCTCCCTTCCCACGAAAGCGATTTATGAATGGGAAGTTTCGTTCTGTTAACGATTAGAGTTATAGTTTCACTTTCGATCTGTGGCCGGTCATGAGTGCGCTAGGGATTTGGGATATTCTTACGGGCAATAGCCCCATTTTTAGCGAGGTTCACCCTGCAGTTGTCCAACTCCGGAAGGGCAGTCGATGAGCAAAGCTGAGGTCCCTCGCTGGCCGCAACGCATTCATCAAACCGCCGCCGGTCTTCTTGCGCTCGTTGCTGTGGCGGTACTTTGGGGATGGGCAGCGAACAACGCTCGGCTTAAGAGTGTGGTTATTGGTTGGCCGCGTATGGTGGTCCCCACCGCGGTTTGCTTCCTGCTCGCCGGCATTGCTCTCGGGCTGCTCACATTCGTAAGGGACTCCAGGTCGGTGCGAAGACGTGCGGTTTCCTTCTGGATATCGCAGGGTCTCTCTCTCCTGATCGTCCTGATCGGGCTCATCCGGCTCTTGTCCGCTGTTTTAGGGCGAAATTCGAAGATTGACCATCTCTTCTACATGCGCTCCGGAGCRATGGCGCCGGCAACGRCGATCAACTTTACCCTCCTTGGCAGCGCATTATTTCTTGCAGGTAGGCGTCGTGCCTTTTCATCCTTCCAGACGATGGCGCTGCTGGCCAGCCTGATCGCATGGCTGGCCTTCAGCCGTTTTCTCTATGGAGGCGCACCTCTCATTCCCCAGGACACGTTGGCCGTGCATACCTCGCTGCTGTTTTTTGCGTGGAGTATCGGCCTGTTGTGTTCATGGCCGGAAGACGGATTGATGAGTCTGCTGGTCAGTGACAGCGCCGGCGGTGTGATCGCCAGAAAGCTCCTGATCCCGGCCATGGTCCTCCCCATTGCAGTGGGATGGCTGCAGCTACAGGGACAGCGTGCCGGATGGTACGGCACAGAGGCAGGGCTCTCGCTCTTTGCCTTGTCCAGCGCTGTGACCTTCGGCGCCTTGGTATGGATGACGGCAGCCGCTCTGCATCGTTCTGACCTCAGCCGCAGGAACGGTGAGTGGAAGCTCCTGGAGCAGCTGGCAAGGTTGGACCTGCTCCGCCAGATTACGCAGGCCATCGGGGAGCGCCAGGATATGCAGAGCATCTTTCAAGTCGTGCTTCGCAGCCTGGAAGATAACCTTCCTATCGACTTTGGATGCATTGCTCTTTATGACCGGGCCGGTATGGTGCTGACGGTCGCCAATGTAAGCGTTCGTCAGACAGTGCTTTCAGACCTGAAACATGCCACCATTGGGATTGATGAAAACGGATTCGCACGCAGTCTCGGCGGCCAACTGATCTATGAGCCGGATCTGGATCGACTGACCACACCGTTTCCCCGGCAACTGGTTCAGGGTGGGCTCCACTCCGGCGTAATCGTGCCGTTGATGGTTGAAAATGGGCTCTTTGGCATCCTTATTGCCGCCAGGCGGGAGCCGGAAGGATTCAGCAGCAGTGACTGCGAATTCCTCAAGCACCTTGGAGAACTGATGGCGCTGGCTGCACACCAGGCGCAGATGTACGGCTCGCTGCAACATGCCTATGACGATCTACAGGCGACGCGGCAGACGGTTATGCAACAGGAGCGTCTCCGTGCCTTTGGACAAATGGCCAGCGGCATCGCACATGACATCAACAAC
>NZ_JBFRCY010000532.1:0-3313 GCF_052113305.1 Terriglobus sp. YAF25 | reverse complement strand
CCCGGTCATTGTACGGGGGGAGGGTGAGAAAATAGTAAGAAGGTCAACTGCCGACGAGACTTCCTGTCCGCGGCAGAAGTCTTATCTCAAGATGACGCCAGTGGAAACGCCACCCAACGCTCCTTCGCCGGAGCTTAGCGGCCGTAAAGCCCGCCGCTACGACGAGATGGAGCACCATGAGCTGCTCCACCTGATGGATGAGATCGACGATGAGCGCGCCCGGGCGCGTTTCCGCGAGTCGATCTATATCTCGATCATCGTCTGGTTCATCCTCGGCTGGTTCATGCTCTATGGCCCCAGGGTGCTCTTCCACCAGGGCAAGGTCATTTCCGTTGTTGACGCCCTGAAGCAACGCGATAAGGAACTGCGCTACCTCGATCTACCGCCGGATGTCGGCAAGAAGCTGCCGAAGAAGCCCACGGACATCATCAGCGACAAGGATCGCGTCGCCCAGACGAAGACGCCTACGCTCGACAAGAAGACACTGCAGCAGTTGCAGGCGATGCAGCGCAGCGCTCCTCCGGCGCCGGTGCAGGCGCCTCCCGCGCCCCAGCCTGCTCCGCAACAGGCAGCCCCCGCACCTGCTCCACAGCCGCAGCAGCCGGCGCCACAACAGGCACAGCAGCCGTTGCCGTCTACGCCGCTACCGCAGCATCAGCCTCCGCCGCAGCAGCAGGCGGCCCTGGATGCACCTAAACCCAACTTCAATACCAATCGCGCGGCTACCGGCTTCGGCAACCTGGTGCAGCAGGCCGCGCAGGCAGCCCGGAACGGCGGTGGCGGCGGCAACTACGGCGCCAATGCTAACCCGCAGCACCCCGGGCTACAGGCAGGCGCTGAGATTCTCTCCGACACCATGGGCGTGGACTTCGGTCCCTACATGCGCCGCCTGCGGAACGACATCCAGCGCAACTGGGATCCCCTGATCCCTGAGTCGGTCCGTGCGCCGATTCTGAAACAAGGTGTAACTGGTATCCGCTTCGTGATTCTTTCGGATGGCCGCATCGGCAACATCCTGCTGGAGACCAAGTCCGGGGATGTCGCCCTGGACAAAGCCGCCTGGGGAGCCATCACCGCCGAAGGACAGTTTCCGCCGCTACCCAAGGAGTTCAAAGGTCCCTATCTTGAACTGCGCTGCGGATTCTTCTACAACATGCCCGTGCAATGAAGCCTGACGCGTCAACCTCCATCGCGCGCGGTCTTCTTGTCCTGGCTCTTCTAGTCATCGCCGGAGCGTTGTGGCGCGCTCATCTGCACCACACGCTGGGGGCGGGATGGTGGAAGCCATGGTAGAGCCTCAGCCTCTACTGGTCGTACTCGTCGGTCCGACGGCAAGCGGCAAAACTTCGCTGGGCATTCACCTGGCGCAGCGCTTCCACGGCGAGATTGTGAGCTGCGATTCGGTCTCCGTCTACCGTGGTATGGATATCGGCTCCGCCAAGCCATCTGCGGAGGAGCGCGCCGCTGTTCCTCATCACCTGATCGACATCCTCAACCCCGATGAACCCTGCACCGCCGGCGACTACAACCGCGAGGCCCGTGCCGCAATTGCCGGGATCGCCGCACGCGGCCACTTGCCGATCGTCAGCGGAGGCACGGGTCTCTATCTGCGGGCGCTCACCGATGGTCTGTTCGAAGGTCCCCAACGCGACGAAGAGCTGCGGGAGCGGCTTCGTCAGCGTGTTGCGACACGCGGCAGCGAGTATCTGCACCGTCTACTCACACGCCTGGACCGCAAAGCCGCTGAGAGCATCCACGCCAACGACACCCCGAAACTGATTCGCGCCGTCGAGGTCTGTCTCACGGCGAAGACCCCGATGACCGAGGCCTGGCAACAGCAGGGACGCGATCCGCTCACCGGCTACCGCATTCTGCGTATCGGCCTCAACCCCGACCGCACACTACTCTACGACCGCATCAATCGCCGCGCCGCAGCCATGTTCGATCACGGCCTGGTCGAAGAGACTGCCGCACTCGTTGCGAAATACGGCGCCGACGTCCGCCCTCTGACATCACTCGGCTACGCCCAGGCGTTGGCACTACTGCAAGGCACACTCACTCGCGAAGAGGCCATCGCCGCAGCACAGCAGGGTCACCGCAACTACGCCAAGCGCCAGCTCACCTGGTTCCGCCGGGATGCGGATGTTCATTGGTTGAGTGATTTCGGAGATACGGATGGGGTGAGGGAAAGCGCGGTGGAGTTGGTGGCCGCAGGGTTGAATAGTTGAATAGTTGAATGGTTCCGCCAATCGCCGACTGGGGCGGGCCTTACTATTCAACCATTCAACTATTCAACCTTCTGAGGCGTCCTTATCCTCTCCTTCGCCTTCCCCCACTTTTCCTTCACGCGCTCCAGCAGGCGCGCCGCCCAGGGGCGGTCGACTGCAAGGACGGCCAGACCGCCGATCAGCAGAGGAATTCCGGGAATTACGGGCAGGACGCAGCCTGCCACTCCGATAAGAATCAGAAGCCAGGCGCCGCTCTCACGAAGGATTCGCTTCACCTGTCGTTAGACGCAGGATTTGCGAACCTCAACCAATGTGGAATAAAAAGTTGCTCCGCCGCCGATATCGGTAAGGCGTTCGCTGGTGAGCAAATTGATGCCCTGCCCCTCGGCGTGGGTCTTATTCCAGGAGAGGCGGGAAGCGACGACGCCCTCTGGTACGGTGCCGTCGACGTGGGCGGTAAGCTGCATCCGGCCGCGGTCGTTGAAGATTTCGACCGGGTCTCCAGTGGCGATGCCGCGCAGGGCGGCATCGGTGCGATGCATCTCCAGCACGCCGATGCGTCCACTTTCCAGCTTCTGGTGGCTTTCCAGATTGGCGAAGGTGGAGTTCATGTAGTTGTCGGCCTTGCGCGGCAGGAACTCCAGTGGATAGATCGCAGCCTGTGGGCTCAACCGCGACTCGCTGGGAGCGTGGAAGGTTGGAATCGCATCGCTTCCCGCTTCCACCATCGCGGTCGACGAAAACTCGCCCTTTCCGGAGGGCGTACGGAACCACCCCGGCGAAGAGAAGGGCTCACCTTCCGGCAGATTCAGGCGGACATGGCCTTCCTTCTCCAGGCGTTCTGGCGTAATACCGGCAAACCACGGATGTGAGGTCTCGTACGCCTGCGCGATCAGATCGTCTTCGGTGTCGTGGAAGCAGGCCTCCGGAAATCCCATGCGCTGGCCGAGTTGGCCGAAGAGCCACACATTCGACTTCGCCTCGCCCAGCGGTGCGATGGCTGGTGATGAGATTTGCGCGAAGAGATGGCCATAGGCTCCCTGCGTGTCCTTCACTTCCAGGAAGGTCGGCGCGGGCAGCAGGAC
>NZ_JBFRCY010000531.1:0-3334 GCF_052113305.1 Terriglobus sp. YAF25 | reverse complement strand
TTCCTTAGGTCAATCATTGTGTCTCCAAATTGCTTCGCTACTCCGTCCGCAGTGCCTTTACGGGATCGGTTGATGCGGCTCGCTGCGCGGGAATCAACCCTGCCAGCAGTGCTGCTACAGTCAGCACCAGGACAGAGCCGGTCATGACCATGGCATCATGGCCGCCGACGTTATAGAGCTGTGACTGTACAAGACGAACGCAGAGCCAGGCGGCGGGAATGCCGATGGCCAGGCCGATGATGGCTTGAAACATCGCCTCGCGCATCACCATGGCGATCACTTTGCCGCGGCCCGCCCCCAGAGCCATGCGTACGCCGATCTCCGGTGTGCGCCGCGCAACGGAGTAGGCGGTAACACCATAGAGTCCAACCGCCGCAAGCATCAGCGCCAGGAGGCTGAACATCAGCGTGAGCCGGGCGATCATTCGCTCCTGGTCAAACTGACCACGAACCTGTTCTTCGAAGGTGTTGTAGTTCACCACAGTGAGATTCGGGTTGATATTGGCCAGAGTTCGGCGCACCTGCGATTCCAGGTTGCCCACGTGACCCTTGGTCGTGAGCATGATTGCCCCGGCATACAGAGACCGGGTATCGTTCTGTGGTTTTGTATGCGCCACCTGCAAGAGCGGCCGGAAGTACATGGCCCGCGTAGGCTGCCTTAGGTCGTTGTACTTGATGTCGGAGACCACGCCGACGATCTCCCAGTCGCCCACGCTCTCCATGCCGGAGATGCCGAAGTGCGCTCCGAGGGGGTTCTCTCCATTAGAGAAGAACTTCTTCACAAAGGCTTCATTCACGACGACTACCGGAAGGGAAGTCGCTGTGTCCTGTGCTGCAATCCCGCGGCCGCGCAACACACGATGACCGACGATGTCGAAATACTCCGGTCCTACGCGCAGCCATGAGGCGCCGTTCTTCGCTTGAGCGCCGGGCTCGGGCCGGCCCTGAATATAGACACCTTCTCCCCAGTTGTTGCCTTCGAGCGGCGTGTAAAGCGAGAGCGCAGCTTTGTCGACCCCGGGTAGCGCATGCAGGTCATTGATGATTTTGTCGTAGAGACCCTGAAGCTGCTCCTGCTTATATCCAGAGCTCTCGGGACTGAAGTGCGCCACGACGCGATTTTCTGTGACGATACCGAAGTCCTGGTTCTCCAGCTTGCTTAGGCTCTTCGCCATCAGCCCCGCACCGACCAGCAGAATCAGAGAGAGCGCTGCTTGCAGAATCACCAGCGACCGCTGCAGTAAGCCCGACCGATCTGACGTGGTGCGATTCGATCCCCGCAACGCATCGGCGGGCTGCGAGTGGGACGTTACCCAGGCGGGCGCCACACCGAAGATCAGGCCGGTAAGAAGGGAGAGCGCGAAGGCGAACCCGAGTACTGTCAGGGATGGCGTCGCTTCAATAGGAAGGCTCTGCGCATGGGGAAATGCCATCGCCAGCAGGACCTTGGTTCCGGCATAGGCGACGAGAAGTCCGGCGAAGCCGCCGAGACAGGAGAGCACAACGCTCTCTGTAAGCATCTGCCGGATAAGCCTTGTGCGCTGTGCCCCCAAAGCCATGCGAATGGAGGTCTCAGCCCTGCGCGCCATACCGCGCACCAGCATCAGGTTGGCGATGTTGGCGCAGGCGATCAGCAGCACCAGTGCCGAGACCGTAATCAGCATCTTCAGGCCGACACCATACTCCTGCTGCAAATTTTCGATACCGGCGCCGCCCGGCGTAAGAATCACGTGCGCACCCGCCAGGTCAGGCTGCCGGTCCTGGCGCTGATAGAGTGGCAAGGTTGCGAGATAGTTGCGAAGCGAGGCGCTCATCTTTGCCTCGAGCTGCTTCATATCTGTCCCCGGCTTGATCTTCCCTAACAGGTAGAGCCAGTTTGCATCTCTGCGGTGCAGCAAGCTTGTAGGATTTCCCGGGCCGAAATTCGGCTCCATGACCATGGGGATATAGAAGTCCGGCGGTGTATCTGTCATGCGGTCGCCGTAGAAGGATGGCGGYGTAATGCCAAGAACTGTGACCGGATAGGTATTCAGTACGAAGGTACTTCCCACGACAGATGGATCGCTGGCATAGTCACGCTGCCACGCCTGGTAGCTCATCACAACGCCCATCGGTGCACCCTGCACATCGTCGGAGGGAAGGATGAGTCGCCCTGCGTAGGGCCGCAGGCCCAATACCTGAAAGTAGTTACCCGTCACTACTTCGCCGCGCGCAGAATGCGGAAGATCGCCTGGCTTGCTGCTTCTCGCTGTTACGCCGGCATAGCCAACGCCTGCCTGCATCGCTGCCAGGCTTTCAAACTCTGGCGTGTTCTCCCGCAGATGTTGGTAAAGCTCAAAGGCGAAGATCGAATAGTCGCGGTGGTCGGGAACTCCTCCGTTGACGCAGCAGTCGTCCGTATCGCCGACACGTACCAGCAGCTTGGGATCGGAGACGGGAAGATTTTTGAGCAGCACGGCGTGCACCAGCGTGAAGATCGCCGCATTGGCGCCGATACCCAGCGCCAGGGTCACGATGGCCGTCATAGTAAATCCGGGCGACTTTCTGAGCTGCCGCAGCGCGAACTTGATGTCCTGCACCAGTCGATTCATCGTGCACCTCTCCTTCGCCGGCAGCGAATCCGGTCAACGTACGTCATACAACGGTTCAGTCTTAAGCAACGCTCTTCGTCATTGGACACTGGTTATCCGCCGGCACTCCGGGGAGTTCCCTGAGCAATGGAAGCGTGGACACCGACGGTACGCTCAGCCGAAGAGACAAGCTTCCGAGCCTGGCATCGAAGGAAAGTCGCGATAGCGTCGCTTTGGACGATTGCATGTGGTTCCGGTCGTGGGCTTCCGCCTGAAGCACCGTGTCATCGCCATACGTGACGACCAGGCTTACCCGGTCTGCCTCGGTATTACTGATGGTCGTTGCATGGATAGAAAGGCTGGACAGCAGCGCGATCAACACAAGCGCTGCTGCTGTCCAGGGGGTGAGATACAGCGAGTCGCCAGCATCTTTCAACAGATTGCGCATGGCATTAAACCTCCGCCATCAGATGGCTCAGCTCTCCCTCCGCGACGACCTTGCCGTCGAAGAGGTGAATCTGTCGTTCGGCATGTGCGGCAAAGCGTGGATCGTGCGTCACCATGCAGATGGTGGCGCCTTCGTCATGCAGCTCTTTCAAGAGCGACATGACCGCTTCGCCGTTTTTGGAGTCAAGGTTTCCGGTAGGCTCGTCGGCCAGAAGAATAGAGGGTGAGCCGGCGAGAGCGCGTGCGACAGCGACACGCTGCTGCTGACCGCCGGAGAGCTGCGCCGGGTAATGCCGCATGCGGTGCGCCATGTTGACG
>NZ_JBFRCY010000530.1:0-3338 GCF_052113305.1 Terriglobus sp. YAF25 | reverse complement strand
AGGAAGTACACCGCAGGCTGCCCCACACCTCCGTGCTTGTACTGACGGGCCGGACTCAGGTCGAAGAGCGGGTGCGCTGTCTGGATCTCGGAGCCGACGACTATCTGCTCAAACCATTCAGCTTTCATGAATTAACAGCGCGCTGCCGCGCCGTGATGCGCCGGAAAAAGCACGCACCGGATCAGCTTCTGAAGTACGGTGTCCTGGAAGTTAACCGTATGCTCCGTCAGGTGCATGTAGCCGACGTGGAAGTCGAGTTGACCTCAAAGGAATATGCTCTGCTCGAGTACCTCCTGCTTCATAAGGGGAAAGCCGTCTCTCGTGCTCAGCTTTTGAAGGGTGTATGGCGGACGACATCCCATACTGGCACTAATGTTGTGGACGTATACATCAACTACCTCCGCCGGAAGCTGACCGTGCAGGGAGTGTCAGATGGCGCCGCGTTGATTGAAACGGTTCGAGGCGAGGGTTATCGGTTACGGAATGTGCCATTCCTCGGCGGTATGCCGGAAAAATCAGGTTCACAGAGCGTAGCCGCCGGTAGTACAACACGGATGTTGCGACACGCGTGACAATTATGGATCGTGAACAGGTACAGGAACTGAGCGTGATGCTGCATGACCTGTGCCAACCGCTGACGGCGCTGCAGTGCCGTTTAGAGTTGGCAGAGATGGAGGGCGACGAGGAGGGTATGCGTCGCGCCATAGCCGACAGTCTGACGGAATGCGAGCGCTTAAACGGCATCGCAATGCGGATGCGGCAGCAGCTTCGAGAAGCAATGCAAGACGGGCCAGGGGACCTAAAATAATGCCATTTGAAACCAGGGTGGCGAACGGATCGGTATCCGTTCGCCATGCCGTTGTGGTTAGCGCAGACGGAGACCGGCGTTTTCGATGGGTTACTTCGCTTGAGGGCCTGCGCTGGCAGGTAGAGGCCGCTTCCGGTGGCGCCGAGGCCATGGCGAGCATGGAACAGCGTATTCCGGAAGCGCTTATTGTCGATAACTGGTTGCCGGATCTGGAAGTTGATGGATTTATTTCCTGGGTGCGGCAGGCATTTCCATCGGTCGATATCCTGCGCGCCGATGGTGTACCGGTGGGAGACGGACCGCGAAGCCCACGGCGCCACGAGTTGCTGCATGTCCTGCGTGCAGCAGAAGAAGATATGGGGGGGGCGCCGGAGCCGGCGTCTGCAAACGTCGAGCGCGAGCCTGCGGCGTCCGTCCCCGCGATTGTTCCCGCCGAGCTTCCTGTGGACGCGGCCTTATTACCGGGAATGATCGGTAATAGCTCGGGTATGCGAGAACTGGCTCGCATGGTCCGTCTCGTGGCTCCCCGCGATACGACCGTCTTGATTGAAGGAGAGACGGGGACAGGCAAAGAGGTGGTTTCAAGGGCGATACACCGGCTCAGTTCTCGCGCCCAGAAGCCCTTTGTGACCTTGAACTGCGCCGCCATTCCGGAGGCGCTGTTGGAGGCAGAACTTTTTGGGCATACCCGCGGCGCCTTTACCGGTGCAGTGCAGTCACGCACCGGCCGTATTGAGGCGGCGAACGGCGGCACCCTGTTTCTGGACGAAATTGGTGAGATGCCGCTGCCATTGCAAGCCAAGATGTTGCGCTTTCTGGAGAACGGGGAACTGCAGCGGGTCGGCGACAACGAGACCGTTCGGGTAGACGTGCGTGTGATCGCTGCAACCCACCGCGACCTGGAACGGCTGAGCCAGGAGCGGACCTTCCGCCTGGATCTTTACCATCGGCTGGCAGTTTTTCCTGTGGTCATTCCGGCATTGCGCGAGCGGGCGGAGGACATCCCGCTGTTGGCGACACATATCCTCAATAAGCTTGGCGAAACGATGCCGCAGAAGCGCCTCTCCCAGTCGGCTCTGGAGGTCTTCCGGGGGTATGACTGGCCGGGAAATGTCCGCGAATTAGGACATGTTCTGGAGCGAGCGGCCATCCTGGCGGAAGACCGTCCGGAGATCGGAATGACGGAAGTTATCCTCCGCCGCAAACGGGCATAGGGCATTGTCATCCGTTCCAGAGATTAATCTTACGAGCGCACTTACTTCAAGACCGGGCGAAAGCCCGGTTTCTTGTTTCGCTCTAATGATTGAGGCTGAGAGCCCTCTTAGATGTCTGCCTGAAGAATGGAGACAAACCTGCACTCTCTATCGGCGATAAGCTCAATTGCTTGAGGGAGAGGGTGTCTGATGCAGACAAGTGCGATCAGTGATGCGTTGACGCGGTATCTGGACCTGGCCAGCTCCCAGATGAAGCTAACGGCCAGCAATATGGCTAATGCTGACACTCCCGGCTACCGGACTCAAGGTTTCAGTTTTGAAGATGAGATGCGGCACGCCATGGAGGGCACCGCAAGCGGCACATTTACTCCGGCTACGCAGGATGTTGATGGCCTGGTGGCGCGGCCTGACGGCAACAATGTCTCCCTTGAGCGTGAGGGCATGCAGTTGGCAAAGTCGCAGCTTGCTTTCCGAACCGGTGTGGAGCTGCTGAAACGGGAATATTCGCGCGTCATGGACGCGATCAAAGCGGACGGTAAGGCATGAACCTGTTTGGTGTGATGGATGTCAGCGCATCCGCGCTGCAGGCTGAGAGAGTTCGCGCCGAGGTAACGGCCAGCAATATGGCCAATGCGGAGACAACCCGCACCGCCGATGGAGGACCGTACCGCAGGCAGCAGGTACTCTTCCAGACCGCCGGCCAGGAAGGAACATTCGGCRCCGCCTTTATGTCGCATCTGGGAATGCATGGAGGCTCTACGAGTTCGAATGCGACCGGCGGCGTGGAGGTTGCCGGAGTTCAGGATGATGCCAAAGCGCCGATTATGCGCTTCGATCCGGGGCATCCGGATGCCGATGCCAATGGATATGTTGCGTATCCCGACATCGATCCGCTGACCGAAATGGTGGAGCTGATGAGTGCGCAGCGCAGCTATGGCATGAATGCATCGGCGGTACAGGCAGAGAAAAGCATGATCACCAGCTCGCTGGACATCTTGAAGTAAGAGACAGATATGGACGCGATTCGGCTAACAGGAACAATTCCCGGAATCGGCAATGTGGTCACGCCACCGGCCTCGATCGAGCAGGCGGAATCTCCCTTTGCCAATGTCCTGGCAGGTGCGCTGCATGATGCCACAGCATTGGAGAAGCAGGCGCAGACGGCTGTAAAGGGTTTGATGGACGGTAGCGGTGTCGAAATTCATGAGGCGATGATTGCAACCCAGAAAGCTGACATGGCTTTCGAGTTAGCTCTGCAGGTACGGAATAAAGCCGTAGCTGCATACCAGCAGATGATGCAGATGCAGTTCTAAGAC
>NZ_JBFRCY010000529.1:0-3340 GCF_052113305.1 Terriglobus sp. YAF25 | reverse complement strand
CTGAACTACTTTGGACCGATCGATGGCCATGACCTGCCGCTGTTGATTGAGACCTTCAAATTCCTCAAGCAGCAGAATAAGCCGGTGCTGCTGCATGCGATTACGCAGAAGGGCCGCGGGTTCCAGCCCGCACTCGAGAAGCAGAAGAAGTTCCACGGCCTGGGGCCGTACGATCCTGAGACCGGCGAGACCAAGCCGACGGGACAAAAGACATATTCTGAGATTTTTGCCGAGTCGCTGACAAAGCTTGCAGATATGAATGACAAGGTCGTTGCCATTACCGCGGCCATGCCGAATGGAACGGCGCTCGATCTCTTCCGGCCGCATCATCCGAAGCGTTACTTCGATGTCGGCATTGCGGAAGAGCATGCTGTGATCTTCGCGGCCGGTATGGCCACCAAAGGCTATAAGCCTTTCTGCGCCATCTACTCCACCTTCCTGCAGCGCGCCTTCGATCCCATTGTGCACGATGTCTGCCTGCAGAATCTGCCGGTAGTCTTCTGCATGGATCGTGGCGGACTCTCAGGCGATGACGGCCCGACACATCACGGTCTGTTCGACATCAGCTATCTGCGCGGTGTTCCAAACATTGTGCACATGGTGCCGAAGGATGAGGATGAGCTGGCGGACATGATGTACACGGCGATGCTCTACGAGGCGCCGTCTGCGATTCGATATCCGCGTGGCGTCGGACCGGGCGTTGTCGTGAAGGAGAAGCCGGTTGCGCTGGAGATCGGCAAAGCTGAGGTGATTCGCGATGGACATGATGTAGCCATCTTCGGCCTGGGCGCATTGCTTCCTCTGGCCGTGACGATGAGTGACCATCTTGCCGCCGAAGGACTCTCGGCTGCGGTGATCAATCCGCGCTTTGCCAAGCCGGTCGATCGCGAGTGCATCGCCGCTTATGCCCGTCAGTGCGGTCTGATCGTTACGTTTGAAGACCATGTCCTCGCCGGTGGCTTTGGATCGGCGGTACTGGAGGCTCTGAACTCATTGGAGCTGCAGGTGCCGGTCGTCCGTATCGGCTGGCCCGATGAGTTCATTGAGCATGGCAAGGTCGATGCGTTGCGCGAGAAGTATGGCATCACTGTAGAGGCCGCGATGAAGCAGGCGCGACCCTTCCTGGATGCGATTGCGCACAGCCGCCTGGTGACGCACTAGATTTGTAGCCACAGCAGAATCCTTTGTTTGTCATTTCTCCGCGCCCTTCGGTCGCTGCGAAATGACAAACAAAATTCTTCCCGAGCTTCCCAGACGTAATCACATGTTGCTTCCTGATAGTCGAACACGATACAAAGAGACGGCTCTTGGGGAGAACAGTTTTGCAGCCTGCCGGATATATCGGAGCTCTGGATCAGGGCACCACCAGCACACGATTCATGGTCTTTGACCGCCGGGGACGCATCGTCTCCGTGGCACAGAAGGAACACGAACAGATCTATCCGCGGCCAGGATGGGTGGAACACGATCCGCTCGAGATCTGGCGCCGCACGCTCGAAGTCGTCGATGAGGCAGTCGACGCCCGCGGTCTTCGGCCGAAGGACTTCTCCTGCATCGGCATTACCAATCAGCGTGAGACGACTGTTGTCTGGAACCGCAATACCGGCCTTCCGGTCTACAACGCCATCGTCTGGCAGGATACGCGTGTTGCCGATATGGTTACGCGTCTTTCGGCGGAGGGAGGYAAGGACCGCTTCCGCGACCAGACTGGTTTGCCGCTGACTACATACTTCTCCGGCCTCAAGCTGAAGTGGATTCTCGACAACGTGAAGGGCGCCCGCGAGGAGGCCGAAGAAGGCAACCTGCTCTTCGGCACGATCGACAGCTATCTCCTCTGGAACTTAACGGGAGGCACCCACGGTGGCGTTCACGCGACCGATGTCACCAACGCCAGCCGCACGCAGTTGATGAACCTTACCACGCTGAATTGGGATGAGGGTATTCTTGCCGCTCTCGATATCCCGAAGCAGATGCTTCCGCAGATCAAGTCATCGAGTGAACACTTCGGCGACCTGCACCGCACCAGCCTTGAAGGTGTAGGCATCTGCGGCATCCTGGGTGATCAGCATGCGGCCCTGGTGGGTCAGACCTGTTTCTCTCCCGGCGAGGTAAAGAACACTTACGGTACCGGCTGCTTCCTGCTGATGAATACCGGCGGAGAGCGCAAGCCCTCGACACACGGCCTGTTGACAACCCTTGCGTATAAGTTCGGTGACAAACCGCCGGTGTATGCGCTGGAAGGTTCCATCGCGATTGCAGGAGCGCTGGTGCAGTGGCTGCGCGACAATCTCGGCATTATCTCCAGCAGCGACCAGATCGAACCGCTGGCGCAGATGGTGAATGACAACGGCGGTGTCTATTTTGTGCCGGCGTTCAGCGGCTTGTATGCGCCGTACTGGAAAGACGATGCTCGCGGTGTGATCGCCGGTCTTACTCGTTTCGCCAATAAGGGACACCTCGCTCGCGCTGTGCTGGAAGCTACTGCTTTCCAGACGCGAGAGGTGGTAGAGGCGATGGAGCAGGACTCGGGGATTCAGCTCACGCAGCTTCGTACTGACGGCGGTATGGTGGCCAACGAACTGCTGATGCAGTTCCAGGCCGACATTCTCGATAGGGCTGTGATCCGCCCCGCAATGCGCGAGACGACGGCGCTGGGCGCAGCCTATGCCGGGGGGCTCGCCTCCGGCTACTTCAGTGGTACGGACGAATTGATCCAGAACTGGGAAGCAGACCGTACGTGGAAACCACAGATGGATGCAGCCGAGCGCGAGGATCTCTTTAAGACCTGGAAGAAGGCTGTGACACGGACCTTCGCATGGGTGGAGGGTTGATGCTTTCTCCGTTTTTCGGTGAGTTTATTGGTACGGCAGTTCTGATCCTGATGGGCGAAGGCGTTGTCGCCGGTGTGGTGCTGAAGGGTACGAAGAGTGAGAACGCGGGATGGATCTCCATTACCGCGGCATGGGGCTTCGCCGTCTTCTGCGGCGTGATTACCGCGATTGCGTGCGGCTCTCCGGGCGCGCATCTGAACCCTGCGGTGACTGTTGCCGTCGCCGTACATACGGGCCAATGGAGCACCGTTCCGGCGTTTGTGTTGGCGCAGATACTTGGCGCCATGACGGGTGCGGCCTTGAACTGGTTCTTCTGGCTGCCGCATTGGGCGATGACAGAAGACCAGGGACTGAAGCGGGCGGTCTTCTGCACTTCTCCTTCAGTGCGTAAGCCGTGGCTGAACATGATGCAGGAGATGATTGCGACCAGCGTACTGCTGCTGGTGATTGAGTGCATCGGGTCGAAGCTTCTTGCCGTCTCCGGTCCCGCTCCGGGCCTGGCGCCATAC
>NZ_JBFRCY010000528.1:0-4378 GCF_052113305.1 Terriglobus sp. YAF25 | reverse complement strand
CGCTGATACTACCTGTCACGGACTGTGCCAAGGCGGGCATACCGGTCAGCAGCAGTACAGCCGCGACGGTACACAAATACTGCAAAATGCGCTTCATAGTGGAACTGCCTCCTCAAAATGGCGAACAAAAGAGGAATCGCCAAACAACAATTTGGTTGGAAATGGGGGGTGCTGACGCGCCCCTTTAAAAGAGTTGGCTGCGCCGCGTGGATGGCCTTTGTGTTGCAAGCAGTTGAATATGCTGCAACAGGATTGTCAACGAAGATTTTGTGCAGCTGACGGGCAAACGATCATTCCATCTGATCAAAGACGGCGGTTAAGCAGATACCATGCCAGCGCTGCCAGGAACAGGAAAACGAGCCCCATCAGCGCAACCCCGGCCCAACGCAACCGGATCGCGGGGTCGGCTGCCTGGTCAGAGTTCGCCATATTTTCGGTAAATGCGAGCCAGTCGGCGTCATCGTGCTTTAGAGAGCCACTACTGCGATAGCTCTCTATAAAGCGGTCATGCCATTCCTGCTCATCGAGTCCGACGACGCGAGCATAGCTACGCACCATGCCGCGGTTGAATACCCCGCCGGGCAGATCTTTGAAGCGTTCCTCTCTATCGACTAGACTAGCAGTAACGTGCGACTCCCCTTCCCAACCAAGTTTCCCCTGTGGGGCGCAATCCTATTTGCCATCGTGCTCTGCCTCTTGGAAGTACTTCAGGGCACATCGACCTTTTTCACGCTGGGCGTATTTGCATACGTCATCGTCTCGACCCTGGCCTTCAATGCAGCGGGTGGCCTGTCGACGCCCAGCGGAGGCTACATCTTCTTCCAGGTCGTCCTGACAGCTTTGCTTGGCTTTGTGATGAAGGCCGTCTTGTGGGAGGCGGCAGACAGCAGGCTGCGCGTACCTGAAACCACCATCCTGGCCAACGTCGGCTTCAGCCTGATCATGCTGATCGCCGTTTATGTGAAGCGGCCGTTGACCAAAAAACCTGCCCTTCTCAGCGGCCTCCTTACACCCGCCAGCACACGACAGGCGACCCGTCTTCGCGGGTGTTTACTCCTTTTTGGTCGTCGGTATCCTGAGGTACTCCAAGGAAGCAATGCTGGCGAGCCTTGTCGCCTGGCTGATCGCTGTGGCCGCCAGTGGCGGCAGGCTCTCTCTCCGGCAGATTGCCTTCATTCTCGTAGCAGGTGCAGGAATCGTGTACTTCCTGGTGCCATATGCGCAGGGAGGCCGGGTTGACAGAGCTACCCCAGGCAATCAGATCGACAAGGCGATAACTAACCTTTCCCGTATCGACGAGTTTCGTGCCCAAATGGCTTCAGAAGCAGCGGACGCGGAGCACCAGCCAAACGAACCGCTGTTCTATGACGCGAAGGTGGGATTTCTCGAGCGTTTCCAGATGATCAGTTGGGATGACGCGTTGATAGAAACGGCCGTTAACCAGAGCAAACTCGGCTACACCCCGCTTGTGACGTACATTTACAACGTAGTGCCCCACTTCCTATGGCCCGATAAACCCGTGACAATTTGGGGGAATTTTTACGCCCATCGCATCGGTCTACTCGCCGACGACGACCTCTTTACAGGCGTCTCGTTTTCGCCAGTAGCAGAGGTATTTCTGATGGACGGCTGGAACAGTCTCTTCTTCGTCTCTCCTTTTGTTTACATCATCGTCTTTGCGGTCATCGATTCGGTAGGGGGCGACGTTCGCTATAGCCCCTGGGGCCTCTTTTTCACAATGATCTCATCCCATAATGCCAATGAAGGCGTACTTGCTACCCCTATCACGATGGCAACATTCCTGGCGCCTCTGCTGATCGGGCTCGCCTATTTCACGGTATATGTACTTCCTCTCATCGGCGCCCTGCTGCTGCCGCGCAGCCGCGCAGCAATCATGCAGGGCCGCACCCAGCCAAGACTCGTCCGTGAAACGCAAAGCTAGAGCGGATGCCCTGCGGGTGTCGTGCAGGGCATCCGCATCTATGGGCGTTTTTCGCAATGAAAACGCCGTTGCACGCCTCTTTTGGGATACCCAGCAACAGGGAAAATGCCCTAAGGCGATACACTGCAAAAGCATGAATAAGCTGGTTATTGGAAACCTCGTCCACCGGCCGCTACGCTCGCTGATCAGCGTCTTCGCCGTGGCCATTGAAGTCATCATGATCTTGTCCATTGCGGCAATCATGTTCGGCATGCTGAACGGACAGAAGGTAAGGACCAGCGGCATCGGCGCTGACATGATCACGCACCCCGGCGCGGCATCGAATCTGATAGGCGTCAGCGGCGCCGCAGCTTCCATCAAAGTTGCAGATGTGCTGCGCCCCCTGCCTCATGTCACCGTGGTATCCCCCGTCAACATCAAGCTCTCGTCAGGCGCCACACTAGAGAACATCTACGGCATCGATTTCAAGAGCTTTCAGGATCTTCGCCCCTTCATATTTATCTCCGGTGGTCCCTTCCAGGCTCCTGACGATGCCATCATCGATGACTATGAAGCGGCTCGGGGGACCGGGAAGAAAGTAGGCGACCCCATTCAGATCCTCAACCATACCTTCCGCATTGCGGGTATCGTTGAGCACGGGCGCGGAGGCCGCAAGTTCATCCCGATCGACACCATGGGACAGTTGATTGGTACCGAGGGAAAGGCCAGCTACTTTTATCTCAAGCTTGACGACATCAAAAACAGTGACGCCGTTCGCGCTGAAATCAAGGCGACTCCGGGCATGGAACAGTATGACGTTCAGACCATGGAAGAACTGCTCTCCAGTCTGACACCCGATAAGATGCCTGGGTTCAATGTAGGCCTCCGTACTGTCATCGGCATCGCCATCATCATCGGCTTCCTCGTGATCTTTCAATCCATGTACACCGCGGTCATGGAACGCACCCGTGAGATCGGCATTCTGAAGTCACTCGGCGCCACCAAAGCCGCCATCGTTGGCGTCGTCCTTCGTGAGAGCGGCCTGCTAGCCGTCTGCGGCATCGCGTTGGGAATTGCTGCGACATTCGGCATTCGCGCCGCCCTGCACGCAAAGTTTCCTACGATGGATTTCGAGCTGACCGGACGTTGGATCGCCATTGCAACCCTTCTGGCTCTTGCCGGAGCTCTCTTCGGTGCGCTCTATCCTGCGCTGAAAGCTGCGGCAAAAGATCCTATCGAAGCACTCGCATACGAATAGAGGCATTTTCCCCTGTAGGTCTAGTGTTGGGCTTCCGCATCGATGAGCGTTTTCCGCAAATGAAAATCCCGCCCTTTCTGGGATACCCAGCAACAGGAAAATGTTCTAGACGTATCGGTTACCCGGACAAAAGGGTTATTCGAGCGAAGCTCGAATAACCCTTTTGCCATTTCATAGGACCGGGGTCCCCGGCCAGCTCGCTGGTTGGGGTGGATCGACCACCAGAAGCGAAGAAATCTGCTTCTTGCGTTTGGTTCCAAGAACCCCACCCAGTTCAGAGGCGATCCGTTACTGATAACTTCTAGAGCATTTTCCCTGTTGCTGGGTATTCCGACGGCGGAAGCCCTACTCTACGCCTACAGGGAAAATGTTCTTATCCCAGAAAACCTAACGTACTCTTCGAGAAGTTACTCAGCTCCGGAAACACATTGCTGAGATCCTTGCTCTGCACCCCCAGCCACTGCGCCAGCGTGGCGGCATATTGCGAGCCGGAGGTTGTCGGAATCCAGAGTCCGTTCGTCGCAAAGTCGTCATCGCCCCCGATGACAAGGCTCGGAAAGGTGCCATACATATCACCGCCTTTGACTGCGCCGCCGACGATGAGGTGATGATTGCCCCAGGCGTGGTCGGTGCCACCGCCGCTGTTCACCAGGTGCGAGCGTGCGAAGTCGGTCATGGTGAAGAGCGTCACCTGATCGAACATGTTGATCTCCTGCATGGCAGCCGCAAAGGCGCCGACTGCGCCATCAAGATCTGCGAGGTTCGATGCCTGCATCGGGAGCTGCAGCGTGTGCGTGTCATAGCCTGACACGCTGGAGAGGAAGATCTGCCGGTTGACATCGAAGCGTGAGCGGCCATTGATCATCTGTGCGATGACCTGCAACTGCTGGCCAATATCCGTGTTGGGAAACTTCGTCTGGATGCTGGAGCCTGTGGAAGCGGCATCCAGAAGCAACTTCGTTGTGGACAGGTGGCCACTCTGCATCTCGGAGATCGCATTCGACAACGAGTTAGAGCCCTGTGTCGAGTCCATCTGATTCAGGGAAGGTGTCAAAGACTGCAACGCATTCAGAACAGCCACAGCCCCGTTGCCGGCGCCGATGGAGGCGAGCTCGGTCGTTGTGCCGCTGCCGAGCAACTGCCATCCGCTGGTAGAGACCACGATGGGCGAGCTCGAAAGATTCTGCTTAGCGAGAAGG
>NZ_JBFRCY010000527.1:0-3345 GCF_052113305.1 Terriglobus sp. YAF25 | reverse complement strand
GCCCCGTCTCGATCTCAGCGACCGCAATCTGCGCCTGGCTAAGGAACTTGGCTGCCGCGTCTCCGTCAATACAGATGCGCACGCTGTCTCTGATTTCGAACAGATGCCCTTTGGCATCACTCAACTGCGCCGCGCCTGGCTTACACCGGCCGACGTAATCAACACTTACTCGCCGGAGGAGTTTCTTGCGGCGTTACGACCCAGGCCGTGAGGAACATGCACGAGATCAAGTTTCACCAGACCCACCGACCCCTCCGCCACTTTCTGTGGCCCATCGCCATTGCCTTCGTGGTTCTTGCCGCGGTCGGCATCGGGATCTATCTCCGCAGCCCGCATACTCCGGCAAAGGTGAGCGTTACACACGTCGCCGCGGTGCCTACGACGGTTACCTACTCCAACGACGTGGGAACGCTGAAGCTACTCGGCAAGACCGACTCTAACGAAAATACCCTTTATGTTCTGGCGACGGTGAAGGTGCACAACAACCTCAAAACTCCGGTCTTTCTGAAGGACCTCACCGGAGCACTCACCATGCCTGATGGATCGGAACTGCTGACCAGCGCCGTCGAAAAGGATGATGTGCCGGCCACCTTCACGGCCTTCCCGAAGGTGAAAGAAGCCGCCGACGGCAAGCCTCTACTGCTGCGCGAAACCGAAGTCCCCGGCATGAGCGATATGGAGGGCCTGGTCCTCCTCGGCTTCCGCGACGCCACGCAGCAGACCTGGGACCAGAGCAAGCACGCGGCCGTCAAGATCGCGCCCTACCACTACGACCCCATCGTGGCCGAGCTGAAGTAGCATCCCGGCCACCAACCGGGTGCCCCATGTCCCAAGGGGACTTGGGTATTCGAGCCGCAGCTCGAACCGCTCTTTGTTTTGCCAATCATCGAGCAGAAACAAAGCAGGGCTGAGATTTCTCTCAGCCCTGCTTCATTTCCAACAAATCCATCTAGCTCTTCGGCGTCGACAGATACCCGCTGATCTGGTTCTTCGCCACACTGTTCACCACAATCTCGAACAGGGCCGGACTCTTGCCGGAGTAGAACTGCACCGGCTCCATGATCGTCTTGTCCTTCTTTTCGATATTGCGATCGTCGGACGAGATCACCATCGTGTACTTGCCCTTCTTCTGGTCAACCTTCTTCAACTGCACCTTGATGGTCGAAAGCAGCGTCGGTTGCCCGCCCTTCTGCAGCGTGAATTCGACGTAGTTGCGGTCGCCTTTGTGTTTCAGAATCTCCAGCTCGTCGTGGTTCTTCGCAATCAGTCCGCTCATAACGCCGGCATCCCCAACAACGCGCTGCAGCTGGGTCTTGGTGGTGTCCAGATCGGCCTTGGTGCTGGCCACGTCGGTCTTCACGCCGCCTACGTCCGTCTTCACGGTACTGACTTCGCTCGATACGGCGCTTACCTGTTTGTTCGTCGCCTCCTGTGCGGCGATCAGTTTCGCGTCGGCGGCCTTCTGCGCCGCCAGAATGCTCTGCGCGCGCTGCTCGAGCTGGCGCTGCGTCAAACCGACGCTGGCTCCCAGGGTCTCCGTGGCGGCCTTCAGGCGCGCATTTGTCGCCGTAAGCTTGTCGTTCAGATCGGCGTTCGCTGCTTTGGCGGCGGCCAGATTCTTCTCTGCCTCTCCAAGGTGATTCTGCAGCCCATAGCACCAGATCAGCGAGGCGATCCCCAGCGCCAAGGCGATGAAGACCACCGCAATAAAAGCTCCGGACATCTGTCTCTGTTCAATTTCTTCACTCATATGCGTCCCATGTTCTCCTTAGCCTTGGGGCAAAGTATAGCCTTGCCCCGCCCGCTGAGATAGACGAGTTTCTACAATGACCGTATGCAGCAGGTAGATGTAGCCGTCGTAGGAGCAGGAGTCATTGGGCTGGCCGTTGCGCTGGAGCTTCGCAGCCGCGGGCTTTCGGTCGCTATCGCCGACAAAAACGATCCGGTCAGGGAAGCAAGCTGGGCCGCCGGGGGTATGCTCGCCGTCGACGATCCCGAAAATCCCGCCCCCCTGCGGCCGCTCTCCGCCTGGTCGCGCGATCTCTATCCTGAGTTCCTTGCGCGCATCGAACAGCAAAGTGGTCTGAGTGTTCCCATCCGCACCCATCGTGCGCTGCAGGGCTCCCATGAAGGCAACTCCTCCCCTGAGGCCCTCAATACCCTGAAAGAGATCGGTTTGTCTCCCGAGGGATACGCCTGGGCACTCCAACAAGAAGATTCACTCGATCCGCGCGACCTCGGCGCAGCCCTCCATGCCGCATGTGCTAATACAGACGTCTCAATACGATCCCATTGCGCTGTCGACACGCTCGCGCGCGAAGGCGCAGGATGGCGGTTGCACATCGGTGGTGGCGACATCGTTGCCGGCCGTGTCGTCCTCTGCACCGGAAGCTGGGCCGGTCCCCGTAACCTCCCCGTCTTCCCCCGCAAAGGCCAGATGATGGCCGTCGAGACGGATGCGCCGCTCGATATCGTGGTGCGCACACCGGAGATCTATCTGATTCCACGAGGCGGCGGACGTGTCGTCATCGGCGCCACCATCGAAGATGCGGGCTATGACAAGACCGTGCACAGCGCCGACATCGCTGCCCTGAAAGCGCGCGCCCTGAAACTGTTTCCATCTGTAGCGCAGGCGCCCATCGTCGAAACATGGGCCGGTCTTCGGCCAGCAACCCACGATGGCCTGCCGCTGATTGGAGCCGTTGAAGAAGGTCTCTACGCCGCCACAGGCCACTATCGCAATGGGATCCAGCTCGCCGCCGCGACCGCTCGCGCCATCAGCCTGAAATTGGCCGGAGAGGCCATGCCGATCGACATGCAAGCCTACGCCGTAAATCGCACATTTGAGCCGGTATTCGCACAACCATCATGACAATCCTCGCGGCGCTGCGCTATAACCGTTAGTACTAAATTTACGTTTTCTCACGGGAGTAGAGTTCAGCATGACCACGATGACCGCCGCACCCAAAGGCCTGGAAGGCATTATTGCCGCGAACTCTGGTATCTGCTGGATCGACGGCGACGCGGGCGTCCTGTCCTACCGGGGAATCGATATTCATGAGCTGGCTCCGAAGTCTACCTTCGAAGAGGTCACCTATCTTCTCTGGTTTGGCAAGCTGCCCTCGAAGAGCGAGCTGACTGACTTTACGAAGAGTCTTGCCGAGGCACGCAGCCTTCCTCCGGCTGTCATCGAGTTCCTGAAGACCGTTCCGAAGGATGCAACTCCGATGGAGGTGCTGCGCACCGCCGTGAGCCTGCTCTCCATGTATCCCGAAGGCAACGACCCCGATGAGAAGAGCGTGACGCACGACGCTAACGTCACCAAGGCCTTCCGTCTCACCGCGC
>NZ_JBFRCY010000526.1:0-4627 GCF_052113305.1 Terriglobus sp. YAF25 | reverse complement strand
GGCCATAGGTGCGCACCTCCAGCAGCAGCGGATCGAGCAGCAGTTCCGCGAGGCGGTTGCCGCGATTCTCCATCAGGCTGGTGCGCAACACGCACAGGTCATGCTGAAACTCATCGGCGCTGGCATAGTGCGGCAAGGTAGGCAGGCCGGAGAAGGGCACACTACTGCGCGGCGAAGCGCCGAGACGGATCATGATGCAGATCACCAGCAGACGCACCGGCTCATGCGCGAAGCGCTGCTCCAACGTCTCGTGCTCGGTGCCGTGGAACTGTTTGACATAACCGGCCACCAGCTTCGACAGCTCCTTCGAGATCGGCGCCTGCCTGGTGCTGGCGCCGAGCTGTTCAAACAGGCTCTGGAGCCGCGTGCCGTAGTGCTTCAGCAGGAGATTCGATGCCATCGTAATGGCTTCGCGCGTGACATCGGGCGTGACGTAAGGATTACCGTCGCGGTCGCCGCCGATCCAGGAGCCGTAGTCCACAACGATCGGCAGGTCGGCAGGCGCTGGCTTCAGGCCGTATTCGGCAGCCAGTGCTGCGGAGATCTCTCCATAGAGCCGGGGCAGCGTGGCGAAGAGCGAGGCCTCGTAGTAATCCAGGCCGATGCGGATCTCGTCACGAACCGAAGGACGTTCGGTGCGTACATCGTTGGTCTGCCATAGAGCCGTGATCTCAGCCATCAGCTCGCGCTCCAGGGCCTCAAGGCGCTCAGGAGCGGTGGGAATACGGTCCRGCCGCCAGAGGATATAGCTGATGCGGCGCTGTTTGAACATCACCAGGCGGCGCGCCACCTCGGTGGGATGCGCGGTGAAGACCGGTGTCACGCGCAACTGGCTCAAAAAGTCGTAAGCCTGCTCGGCGGTGTAGCCTACCTGTTTCATGCGGCGTAACGTACCGCGGAGCGATCCGCGCTGCTGGATCGCCGCGGGATTCAGCTCGTGCGCCACACGGCGGCGCTTGCGGTGATTCGTCTCCGCCAGATTGATGAGCTCGAAGTAGAAGGCAAACGCACGCGCCAGCTGATAGGCCTGTTTCTCATCCAGGCTGTGAATGCTGAGGATGGTCTGCTGCAGATTGCTGTTCGCCCGGGCGGCATCGCCCTTTGCATCCGCGTCGCGGCGCTCAATGGCGGAGAGGCGCAGCGTCTCCACCAGTTGGAACAGCTCATCGCCGACCTGTTCGCGAAGGACATCGCCCAGCAGCTTGCCCAGCGAACGCACATCGCGCCGTAACGGCGCCTCTTTCAGATCGCCCGTCTGTGCCTCTAATTCGGCCAGGCTCGGGAGACTGTGCCTCAGAACCCACCCTAGCGTTGCGAGGGTGGGGCACCCTCGGGGAAGAGTCGGTGTTGGCAAGAGAGTCTACCGGAGCAATTGCTCTCTCCTTGCTGCGCAGGTAATCCTCATAATTTCCCGGATAGACGTGGACGTGGCCGCCTTCTACCTCGAAGACCTTCGTCGCCAGGCCGTCGATGAAGTAGCGATCGTGCGAGACGAAGACCACGGTTCCGGTGAAGTTGCGGATAGCCTCCAGCAGCACATCCTTGGCGCGCAGGTCGAGATGGTTCGTGGGCTCATCCATCAGCAGGAAGTTGGCGRGCGAAACCAGCATCTTGGCCAGAGCATAGCGATTGCGCTCGCCGCCGGAGAGCACTCCAAGCTGTTTGAAGACGTCGTCCCCGGAGAAGAGGAAGCAGCCCAGCAGCCCGCGCAGCTCGACCTCAGGCACCTTTGGCGCAGCAGACGAGATATCGTCCAGCATCTTTGCCTGCGGATCGAGCACCTTGTACTGGTCCTGCGCGAAGTAGTCGGCTGCCACGTTGTGGCCCAGCTTGATCTCACCGGAGGTGGGCGGTTCAAGCTGCGAGAGCAGGCGGATCAGCGTCGATTTGCCGGCTCCATTTGCTCCTACCAGGGCGATACGGTCGCCGCGGTCGATGGTAAAGCTTACGTTCTCCAGAACCTGTTTGGGGCCGTAGGACTTATCGATCCCCTTCGCTTCAAGAACGGTACGTCCGCTGGCCGGCGGCTGCGGGAAGGTGAAGTGGATGGTGGACTCCTCTTCGGGAATCTCGATGCGCTCGATCTTTTCGAGCTCCTTGACGCGCGACTGCACCTGCTTGGCTTTGGTGGCCTGGTAGCGGAAGCGGCCGATGAAGGCCTCGAGCTGCTCAATATGGTCGCGCTGGTTCTTATATGCCGACAGAAGCTGCTGTTTGCGCTCCTGTTTCTGGGTGACGTACTTCTCATAGCCGCCGGTGTAGAAGTGCAGCCGCTTGTTCCATACCTCCGCGATCTTCTCCACGGTGACATCGAGAAAGTAGCGGTCGTGCGAGATGAGGATGAAGCCGTGCGGATAGCCCTTCAGATAGCCTTCAAGCCAGTTGCGTGATTCGAGATCCAGGTGGTTCGTAGGCTCGTCGAGCAGCAGCAGTGACGGCTTCTGCAGCAGCAGCTTGGCGAGGGCGATACGCATCTGCCAGCCGCCCGAGAACTCGCTGGTGTCGCGGCCCCAGTCTTCTTTGCTGAACCCCAGACCACCCAGAACGCTGCCTACCTGAGCATCGAGGGCATAGCCATCGTGGGCATGGAAAAGATCATTGATCTCGGAGAACCGCTCGGCGACCTCGGTGTACTCGACAGATGTGGGGTCGAACTCCGACATGGCGTGGGTGAGCTTTTCGAGCTCCTGCTCCATCTCGCGCTGGGATTGAAAGACCGTGAGGCACTCGTTGAAGACGGTGCGGCCGGTGAGATTGAGACCATCCTGCGGCAGATAGCCCAGGGTCATGCCCTTGGTGCGGTGCAAGGCCCCGTAGTCGAGGGTCTCGATGCCGGCCAGGGTCTTCAGCAGGGTGGATTTGCCGGTGCCATTGCCGCCCACCAGCCCGGTGCGTTCATGGGCGGTGATCAGCCAGTTGGCCTCGTCGAAGAGCAGTTTGGGGCCGAATCGTTTTCCGGCAGCGGCGAGTTGCAACATTACTCTTCTATTTTCGCAGGTGTGGCACCAACCTCCCTCGCTGGCAGCACATCCAGCCTATGCAGCATCTGAAAAGCCAGCACGACGCGCAAGAAAGGCCATTGCAGTGAACGACGAAGAACGCGAGCTTGCCAGCGGTTCCCCCGCCTCCGAGTCCACTCCACCTCCTCCCCGCCCCAAGCGCCGCTTTGGCTGGCTGAAATGGGTCGGTATGGCTGTGAGTCTCGGCGTGCTGGTCTTAGGCGGCGCCACATGGTGGCTTGCCCGACACGCTGAGCCCTTGATGCGCCAGCGCATCATCGACACGCTCTCCGCCCACTTCCAATCGCCGGTCGAGCTGGATGAATTCCACGTCACCGTCGCCAAAGGTCTTGGCGTCGAAGGCAAAGGCCTGCGCATCATGTATCTGACAGAGGTGAATGCGCAGGGGCAGCGGCGTGAAGAACCGATGCTGGCCATCGACGAGTTTTACTTCCGCAGCACGCTGAGCGACCTGCGTAGGTCACCAATGCATGTAAATGAAGTCCACGTCACCGGTCTACATCTCCGCAAGCCCCCCAAAGAAGACCGCAGAGTGACACCGCCGGAACCGAAGAAACCACCGAAGGAGTCGATCGTTGTCGACCGTTTCGTGGTGGACCATGCCGACCTGGTGATGGAGACGCGCAAGGAAAACAAAGTACCGCTCCAATGGGATATCGCACATGTGGTCTTAGTCGACGTCGGCGCAAGGCGCCCCTTCGACTACACCGCTACACTGGTCAATCCCAAGCCCCTGGGTAACATCGCCTCCAAAGGTCACTTCGGCCCCTGGAACATCTTCGTTCCCGGAGACACGCCACTGGACGGAACCTACGAGTTCTCCAATGCCGACCTGAGTACGACGAAAGGTATCGCCGGAATTCTCTCTTCTAAAGGCAGCTTCGGCGGAACGCTGGACGACATCGTTGCCGACGGCGAAACCGACACACCGGACTTTCGTCTGGACGTCAGTGAACATCCCGTACCTCTGCACACGAAGTTTCACGCCATCATCGACGGCACCAATGGGGATGTCCTGCTGCAGCCGGTCGAGGCATGGTTGCTGAAGAGCTACTTCGTCTGCGTCGGACACGTGATCAACAACAAAAACCCCAAAGGCAAAGACATCCGCCTTGATGTCGTAATGCCGAAGGCACGCATCGAAGACATGCTACGTTTGGGAGTCAAAACCTCACCTCCGCTGATGACCGGCGGCTTCAAGATGAAGACCAAGCTGCATATCCCTCCTGGCGATGTCGCCATAGCTAAAAAGCTCGAGCTGACCGACGGCACCTTTGAGATCCGCAACGCCCACTTCACCAGCGACAAGATTCAGGAGAAGATCGATGCCCTGAGCATGCGCGCCCAGGGCCGCCCCAAAGAAGCCAACGCGCRGGGCACCGCAACCTTCGATATCCCCAGTGACATGCGCGGGAGCTTCCAGCTCAAGAACGGCATCATCAACGTTCCCTCACTGCGCTATGACATGCCGGGAGCCCAGGTGCTGATGCTCGGCGAGTACTCAACCGACGGCAACACCTTCGACTTCGTCGGCAAGGTCCGCACCAAGGCGCGGATAAGCCAGATGGTGACGGGATGGAAGGGATGGCTGCTGAAGCCCGCTGACC
>NZ_JBFRCY010000525.1:0-3360 GCF_052113305.1 Terriglobus sp. YAF25 | reverse complement strand
TTCGACTACTGGGGCATCCCTTTTCAATTGCGGACTGAAACAGAAAAGCTGATAAATGATTTGAAGCGGTGAGTATGCCGTTCTCACATGGACCATCAGGACGACTGCCCACTCCAAACATAGCGAATCTCGAGAGACAGCAGAGATGCAATATCGACCTGAATGCCTCGATTACTTTCAGTTCTCCCTCTCTTCCTTCCGGCATGGACCCTCATTGCGGGACGTGATCGTTTGTTGTCGAAGGAAGAGAGGTGCAAACGCATCACCAAGATGAACAACCGAGCCGAATCTCGCGTGAAGTCTTCTGCCGGCGATCTAGAGCATTTCTTCTAAAGATGTAGAGCGAAGGCTAGCCAGGGACTAGCCTCCGCTCTTAATGACGCCGCGTATCGGCGATTGGCCGGGTGGACACGGCCACCGGTCGCGGAGCGACGTCCTTATTGCTCCATGCTTCATGCTTCAAGACACGGGATGGTTGATCCCATCCCGTGTCGTAACTGTCTCGGAAGTTAGAAGTTGTACCGCAGGGTCAGTTCAAGCACGCGGCGTCCGAACTTCACGTTCGGAACACCGTACGCCCAGTCGGTTCCCGAAGTAGCAAGGACACCTTTTGTGAAGTTCAGGTTGAGGTTGTTGGGGCTGTTCTGGTCGAACGACTTTAGTGCATGATTGAGGAAGTTCATGCCAGTGAACTTGATCTGCACGTTCTGATGCTCACTAATCCTGAGCGTACGGGAGAGCGAGAGGTCGTTCGTGAAGTAGGCCGGTCCTCGGAGATAGGGCATATGGTACGGCCCTTGACCGCCCAGAGCGGTCAACACACCGTTCCCATCGAACTGGGGCGCGGCCGGCGCGTTGAAGCACTTGGCATTGATGTATGCCCCACCGCTAAGACCGGCAGCTGGATTGCAGACGAGGTTGGGCATCAGCGTGTAATCGGGAGTACCGAGGTAGTAGGTACTGTTGATGGTGTTGTACGTGCCCAGAGCATTTGAGCCCTGCAACCCGAGATTCATCGAGAAACTCTGCGGCAGTGGAGCGCCGCTCTGGAGGGTATCGATGCCGGAGACCATCCAGCCGTTGAGTACCGCTGCTTTGAGTTTGTTGTTCTGGAAGCGGTTGCCTAGCTCGTAGGCCCATGACACGTTGAAGGCATGCGTGCGGTCCTGACCCAGAAGGCCGTAATCATTTTGAATATTGATGGGATCCGCGGTCCCGCTGGTGCCCAGGGTTTTCGACAACGTGTAGTTGAGATTGAAGGTCAGGGCGCCTTGTTGCTTGAGCCATGAGGCCTGCAGAGCGTTGTAGTTTGCCCAGGCACCATGCCGGATCAGATTCATTGACGTGTAGTGAGTAAGTGGACGGTAGTCCTGCAACACGGTGCCGGTAATTTTGTCGATCGGAAACCGCTTGCCGTAGTCCGCGGACTCGGGGTTCGGGTCCGATTTCAGGAACGCGCCAATTGGAATCTTGTTGACGTCCGCCAGATTATTGATCAAATCCGAGCTCTGGCTGCCAGAGTAAGTAAGCTCCAGTATCGACTTCCCAATCAACTGCTGTGAAACGGTGAAGTTGTACGTGTAGGTATGCGGCTCGACGTGATCGTTGGGGTCAACTGCCGAACCGGAGGTCAGGCCGCCGAGTGTATTGGCGCACGCAACGTTTGTGCCAGCATCGACCCGAGAGAGAAATGTAGGTGTCCTCAGGCTGCACTGGGTGCCACCCTGCGCCATGCTGGTTCCTGAAGAACCACCCAGGCCGTCGCGGTAGTAATAGGTACCGAACCCTCCCCGAAAAACAGTCTTGCCATTACCACGCAGATCGAGGGCGATACCAAAACGCGGAGCGAAAAAGATCGCGTCCAGGGAACGTCCCGCCAGCGGAACAGAAGAGTCGATCGCATGCCACCGCATGCCGGGGAGCGCCGTGCCTTTGCCAAGATCGGCGTCGTACCAGGCTCGGGTCCAGGCCGAAGCTCCGTACTTACCGCTGGCGTCTTCCCATGGCAAATCGTGCGATAGGCGCAGGCCGAAGTTAATCGTGAGCCGCTTGTTTGCCTTCCATTGATCCTGACCGTAGAAGCCCCAGCCAGAACCCTTCATATCGGAGAGGGTAACAGGCAGATAAGAGAAATTGCTTGGCAGGTCTAACATGAAATCGAGGACAGGGTTGTAGGCAGAGGTAATCTGGCTTCCGCCTGGTCCGTTGAAGTCCCAGACCGGCCCATAAGCGGCGGTACCATTTGGCCCGTCCGACTGGCCGACATTTGTCCCTCTGTTTGCAGATTGCATCCAGCTGACGCCGAACTTCAGCGTGTGCGTCTTCAGTACCAGGGTGAAGTTGTCGTCGATAGAAGGCTGCCACTTTCGCTCAAAATAAGAGCCGCGGCCAGTATCCATCATCTGCGGTATCCCCATATCGTTCGTCCACCAACTATTGGCAATGCTAGGCATGATGGTGGACGTAGTGGGGGAGGTATACGGATAGTTCAACGCTTTTCTATCCACCGCCTTTGAATTCGAGAAGGTGATGGGATCGTACAGGTAGCTCAACCCCGCGATAAACTCGTTCGTCATGGTCGGGGTAAAGACCTTGACGAAGTTACCCGAGATCGTCCGCGAAGTCGCTGAAGTGGCCGGACCGCCCGGAGTGTCGATCGAATCGGCGGGAATCCACCACCGCTGCACGGGCGAGCCGTAGAGCTCGTGCTGCTGATTGAAGCTGACATACAGTTTGGTGTTGTCGCTGAGATTGTAATCCGTCTTCGCGTGGAACATGTAGCCATTGTTGGTATTGATCAACGGCTTCACCCAGTTATAGTCCGCGGCAGAGGTGGGAGTGTGATTCGGCGCGGGAATCATCTTCATCAAAGCCTGAGCCCCCGGTGCGAGATAAGCCGAAACATCGCTGTTCTTGATGCCGCCGACGTAGCCGTTCGCAGTATCGATTTCGGTGATTGGTTGGCAGCGGTACTGACCGGCAACCCAGCCGGCGATGGCGCTGCACAACGCCGCGTTGTCAGGGAGAGTGGGGTCGAAGTGGCCGGCACGTTCGCTCAGCGTGGGCACCAACGCCTTAAGCAGGCCGCCGCTCGTCTGCTCGGGAAAGCTCTGGTTGTAATACTCATAGGCAGTAAAGAACACCAGCTTCTTGTGCGTAAATGGCACCGGACCGCCGATTTGACCGCCGGGATACCAATAGCGATCATTTGGTCGCTCCTGGGTCGGCGTTTGGTGTTTGTAGATCCAGTCGTTCGAGTTCATGGAGTGATCGCGGAAATGTAAGTACGCTGCCCCATGGAAAGCGCTGGAACCCAATTTGCCAACGGCCGAAACCACGACCGGACCGGTGGTGCTGTCC
>NZ_JBFRCY010000524.1:0-6859 GCF_052113305.1 Terriglobus sp. YAF25 | reverse complement strand
GATCTATCCGGGCATTGCACGGGAGCCGAATACCTTTGGCACTCCCGATCCGAATGATCCGGCGAAGCTGATCGTCACCACCAGCCATCCCGCTCCCTATACACGCAAGGTCACTGTCTATGTACCGAAGCAGTATGTGGCCGGAACAGCCGCGCCCTTCATCGTCGGCGCTGACGGACCGGATACGCTGCTCTTCACCGTGCTCGACTCGCTGATTGCCGCACACAAGGTTCCGCCGATGATTGCCGTCTCCATCTCAAATGGCAGTGGCGATGCCCAAGGCAGCGAACGTGGTCTCGAGTACGACACCATGTCGGGGCGCTACGCAGAGTTCGTCGAGCAGGAAGTTTTACCGAAGGTGGAGGCGCAGTTTCATGTGAAGCTGACGCACGATCCGGAAGCCCGCGCCACCATGGGCGGAAGCTCAGGCGGATCATGCGCGCTGATCATGGCCTGGTACCACCCCGAGCTTTATCATCGCGTGCTGACCTACTCCGGCACATATGTGAACCAGCAGTGGCCCAGCGATCCGAAGACTCCGCATGGAGCGTGGGAGTTCCATGAACACCTGATCCCGCAATCTGCACGGAAGCCGATCCGTCTGTGGATGGAGGTAGGCGACCGCGATCATCTGAACCCCAATGCCATGCGCGACAACATGCATGACTGGGTGGTGGCTAMTGAAAACATGGCGCGGGTGCTAAAGGCGAMGGGCTACCACTACCAGTTCGTCTTCGCTCGCAACGCCGGGCATACCGATAGGACAGTGAAACAGCAGACGCTGGCGGAGGCGTTGGAGTATCTATGGAAGGGATATAAGTTCTGAAGCTATTTACTGGAAGTCTTCCGGGCTGACGACCATGCGCTTATCGAAGATGTAGCACTGTCCCTGCCACTTACTCTCCTGCGTGGGTACCTGTTCCAGGTAGCGCAGGATGCCGCCGCGCAGGTGATACACCTCTTCAAAACCTTCCTGCAGCATGAAGGCGGACGCCTTCTCGCAGCGGATGCCGCCGGTGCAGAACATCGCTACCTTGCGGTGCTTTGCCGGATCAAGGTTCTGGCGGACATACGCGGCAAACTCGGAGAAGCTGGCCGTCYGCGGCAGTACTGCTCCTTCAAAGGTGCCGACCTCTGTCTCGTAGCTGTTGCGGGTATCGAGCACCAGGACATCCTGCTGCGCGATCAGTTCGTTCCAGTCATCGGGTTGAACATAGGTACCGGGCGCGATAGAGAGGAACCGGTAAAAGGCTGCGATGGTGTAGGTCACGCTCCTTTAATCATAGTTGCTGGTTGCCGGAGCATATCAACAAATTCACCACGAAACTGGTGGTTATTCAGGATCCGTAGACACACTCCGGTCTTCGACAAGCATAGGCCTCAATGCGACAACGATCCCGCCACGAGCGTCACGATAATCACGACGGCAACGACCCCGCCTCCTGCGACGATCGCCGCGAATGCCCGATCTGCGAGGTGAGGCCGCTCATGCTCCAGCAGAACATGGCGCACGCCACAGGCGCCATGCACCGCGAGGGCGAGAACGCCGAGGAAGTAGTACGGTACCAGGCGAACGCTCCATGGATCCTTGAGCAGGTTATCGGCAGTCAGCCAGACCCAGTTGGTGTCGATGTGGCGAAGATATCTGGCCCGCATCACCGCGCTTACGTGCGATGCAAAGAAGAGCAGAAGATACATTCCGGAGGCGTTCTGTACCGTGTCGATCCAACCGGAGAATGGCTTGCGTGTCCTGTAGGCGAGGAGCACCCAGCCACTCGCAACCTGGAAGAGAACGCAGGTGAGGAGTACGCCCTCCACCACCGGTGCGCGGTAGACCACACGCAGATGCCGCATAACAGCGATGTGCGTTGAGCCACCGAGAACTCCTGTCAGATGGTTGGTGAGGTGGACGACGGCGAAGACGGTGATGAGTGCCGCGGAGATTCCGTGTGCAATCGCCAGCTTTGCTGGGCGCGCCTGGGCATTGTCAGCGGCCACCGGCCGCTCGATCAGTGTCAGGAGCAGAAGGGCACACCACAGCAGAACCCAGACACCGTTGGCGCGATAGGGAATCCACCGCTGCGAATCGAGCCAGCCGCCCAGGAAGCTGTAGAGCGCCGGTGCACCGATGGCGAAGTAAGCGATCCTGGTCGCACGGCGATAGGTATTGGTCTGCGCCAACCGAAATGCAAGATAGAGACACGCTGCCGGCGCCAGCAGCGTCAGCAGCAGCGCAAAGGGCGACCACGCTGCAATACTCCAGACCAGGACCGGATAGAACAGACCGATGAGGCCAGGGGTGATCCGCTGGCGAAGCGAGAGCTTGATGGTTTGGACAGATACAGGTGCAGCCGTTGTCATCGGGAACTGGTCTCCTGTGCTCCTTGGCAATCAAGGCTAACGTGTAATTACCACTATGACCATGACTAATTGAGGGGGCATTCCCCATACACCCGGAACATCGTACAAATAGTACGTATGCGTTTGACGCAACTGCGACAGGCCGATCTCAATCTTCTGGTTGTCTTCGCTGTCTTTGCCGAAGAGAGAAACGTTTCGCGCGCCGCGACACGGCTGTTGCTGAGCCAACCGGCCGTGAGCCGAGCCTTACAGCGGCTGCGCGACATGTTCCATGACGATCTCTTTGTTCGATCGGCTGGGAGTTACGAGCTCACACCACAAGGGCAGCGTCTGTTGAGTGAGCTGGAGGTCATGCTGCCGAAGCTGGACCGTCTGCTGAGCGGCTCAAACTTCGACCCAGCGAACGAACAGGCGAACTTCCGGATTGCTGTGACGGACAATGGAGCCGCCGTCCTGATTCCTGCGCTCTGCCGCGAGGTGCTGCCGAAAGCAAAGAAGGTGCGTTTCGAGTTTGTCGCATGGCACAGCGGGACCTTTGACGAAGTAAGACATGGCAGCGTGGATCTGACCTTTGCCGCCAGCATCGTGGAGGCTCCCTCACCCTTGCAGAGCCAGACCATCTTTGACGAGGAGTTCGTCTGCGTCGTCGATGCGAAGTATCCGTCGAAGAAGGCGATGAGCCTGGAGCAGTATCTTCAGGCCGAGCATATCTGCGTCAGTATTCAGGGTGGGATTCAGGTCGCGCCTGACAAGCCTCTGGCGGCCAAAGGATACAAGCGCCAGATCGCAGTCCATGTGCCGTACTTCGAAGCGGCCGTACGTTGCGTTGCGGGAACGAAGCTGATGGCCACGATCCCGAAGAAGTTCATGGCGGGCGCCATCTCCAACCCAGCGATCAAGATACTGAAGCCGCCCGCCGAGATCAGCACCTTCCGCTATGTGATGACGTGGCATCCGCGCCTGAACACGGATGCCGCGCACACCTGGCTCCGAGCCACGATGAGAGAGATTGGCGGAAGGATCTAGTCTCGAGCATTTTTCCTGTTGCTGGGTGTCCCGGGAGGAGCGTGCAGCGGCGTTTTCATTGCGGAAAACGTCCATGGATGCACAAGCCCTGCACTACACCTACAGGAAAATGCTCTAGCGATGACGGACAGCTGTTCCACGCGGCCCTGAGCGAGTGACAACAGCATTGCCCGTGCCACGGCCAACGACCGTGCGGTTTGCAGAGTTGCCGTTCGGTCCGGTCACCGTAGTGGAACTACCGCCGGCATAACGCTGCGTATTCCGTGTCGCAGTCTGCCCCTTGGGTCCGGTTGCGCTAACATTCACATCGCCTGTGCCGCGGCCGGTTACGGTACGCGAAGCAGTCTGTCCATTTGGCCCGGTAACGGTGGTCGAGTTGCCGCCGGCATAGTGATCAGTAGTGCGGGTGGCTGTCTGTCCGTCCGGACCCGTAACGGTAACGTTTGTCTGGCCATTGCCGCGGGTTGCGGTACGTGTCGCGGTCTGCCCGTTGGCGCCGGTCACGGTGGTTGTGGTGGTGCTGCTCTGCGCCTGTACCATTCCCGTACTCAGAGCAAGGGCGGCCGCGATGACTGTAAGTCTGTTCATGATGTGTCTCCTTGAGATACAACGTGCGGCGGCAGATGTGCTGCCGACATTGTGTGAGAACCGAGGGCATGGAAATGGTCGCGGGGCAGAAGTGTAAGGTTATGTCGGCTCCGGACGACGTACCCATTTGTAAGGATTTGTCGGATTACAAGGCGCAATAGCAACCGATGCCTTTGCTTCGTGTTTTTATAAGCGAGACAAAATTCACTTCTGGCGGATCTGGCGATGATGCAGATGGAACACAGCGACGCGCCATCGTTGCTTGTCATTGATGACGATATCGAGCTGTGCGGCATGCTGCGTTCTCTGCTGGAGATGGAGCAGTTTGCCGTCACGATGCGGCACGATGTAGCGAGCGGGCTTGCCGAAGCCCTCTCCGGCAGACACCGCCTTGTCGTACTCGACATCATGCTGCCGGGAGGCGACGGCCGTGCGCTGTTGCGGGACCTCCGCGCCAGAGCAGCCCCCAGGCACCCGCAGACATCCTTGTTGTGGGCGATATCACGGTCGAAGTCGCCTACAGGCGCGCGTTGCGTCATGGGGCTTCGATAGACCTGACCTCAGCAGAGTTCGATCTGCTGGTTGTACTGCTTCGCCGTGCAGGCGATTGTGTCACGCGCGACGATCTCTCTCAGCACGCCCTGGGGCGCCCGATCGGTCCGGTGGATCGCAGTATCGATAACCATATGAGTAACCTGCGTAGAAAACTCGGCCCCCATGCCGATGGCAGAGAGCGCATACGGAATATCCGTAGTGTGGGCTACTGCTATACCGGGAGTCCTCATGTTTAGGGTGGGTCATCCAATTCCGATGAGGCTGTTCCCGAGGATATTCGGCAAGGTTTTTCTGTCGTTCTGGGCCTCATCGCTGCTGGTGCTCATCGCGGTTGGCGCGGTGAACGCCACTCTGGGAACTCGTCCACTGCTGCGCGTGTGGCTGGCGAACTCGCTCACCTGGTATGGCCAGACCGCGGTCGAACTGTATGAGCATGGCGGCCCACCCACTCTGAACAACTACCTCACGGATATCCAGGGATCTGGAATAGAAGGTGCGCTGCTGGGCCCAGACGGGGCACTGCTTGGCTCTCACAGGATTCCTGCGGCAACCGATGCCGTGCTGGCCAGAGAGCGGTTCAGCCGACGGAGCGAAAACGATGTCCAGACCTGGACATCGGCGATACCGATCCACGGCAACCGGGGAGAGTATGTCTTCGTTGCGTTAGAGCACCCGAGACGAAGGGCACGGATTGCGTTTCAGCCTGCCGCGTTGCTGGCACGGATTGCCGCCGGTCTGGTGGTTGCGAGTCTGCTCTGTTTCCTGATGGCCCACTATCTCACGCGGCCGATCCGTACCCTGCAGGGTGCGGCCAGACGTTTTGCTGCGGGCGATCTGAAGGCGCGCGCCACCCCAGTGATGGGGCCACGCAACGACGAGCTCGGCGAGCTTGCCATTGACTTCGATCGCATGGCTGACCGTGTACAGAGATTGATCGAACGGCAACAGACGTTACTGCGCGATATCTCGCATGAGTTTCGATCGCCCCTGGCCCGGCTGACCCTGTCTGCGGAATTGGTCAGGCGAGGCGATACCGACGCAGCATCACGCATGGAAGGCGATCTTCAGCGGCTTGAGGCACTGATCTCGGAACTGCTCACACTCAGCCGCATGGAGGCCTCAGAGCGCAACTCGCGGAAAGACCGGATCGATCTTTCCAGCATGGTCCGCCGCGTTCTGGAAGACGCTGCGTTTGAAGGCAGACCGGAGCAGAAGACATTGGTGCAGACCGGAGTCGATGAGCTGATGATGCAGGGCGATGCCAACCTGCTGGAGCGCTGCATTGAGAACGTCGTCCGCAATGCGATTCAACATACACCGCGGCACACCGGGATTGAAGTGAATGTCACACTCTCGGGCGAGACACCAACCGGACAGGTGGCGACGATACGTGTGATCGATGAAGGCGAAGGCGTTCCCGCGCATGCTCTACCGCATCTATTCGAGCCGTTCTTTCGCGTATCGGCATCGAGGGAACAGAGCGGACGCGGTGCCGGGCTGGGGCTTTCCATCAGCCAGCGGATTGTGGAATTACACGGAGGCGCCATGGAAGCCTGCAACCGTGTGGAAGGCGGCCTGGAGGTGACGATGCATTTCCCGGTGATGCAAGGGTGAGGTTAGGTGGGAGCAGTGGCTTCAGCCCGCTGAGTAGAGCCTGCAAAGATTGGGCTTCAGCCCTGGGCCGTTATCGTGATGGCAAGGAAAACCCAGGGCTAATATCCCATCGATCACTGTGATGCCTGATGCATATGTTTCTGACTTACGGAACTTTATTGGTGGAACCTACGGAAGTCCCAGCTTCTGTAGAAATGCATCGACTGCGTCAGGGTATGCACCGGGAAGGCCGAGGTTGGCGTTTACCTGCATGTGCGAAAGATTCTGTGGCACAACTTCCGCCCTGCCGCCGAGCGACTTCACCTTCGCAGCAAACCTCTCGGCCTGCGGGCATGGATGGTCGGGACGAATGGTGGAACAGATTAGAAGCATCGGCATGGGAGTCCGGGTAAGCTGCTGCATCGGTGAGTTCTGATTCCAGTACGCGGGATCGTCGCCGAAGGCATTGTCATAGAGACGGTAGTGAGGGTGCTGCATGGTCTCCACAAGATCGAGCGTCGCGGTGTCGAGCGATACGGTCGCCAGCCATGGCTTGGCTCCCTGTCCTGCAATCAGCGTAGGCGACGTGCTGAGGAGATCGACGAGATGCGCGCCGGCCGAATGCCCCATCAGAACGATACGATTTGGATCTGCTCCCCAGGAGGCCGCCTTAGCCTGTACAACACCGAGGGCTTTGGCAACGTCCTGTGCCTGCTCCAACGGCCCGGCGGCAGGA
>NZ_JBFRCY010000523.1:0-4613 GCF_052113305.1 Terriglobus sp. YAF25 | reverse complement strand
ACCTTGTCATGTCCCCATTGTCCCAACGCTTCATCAAGAGACTTCGAAAAGCCGTAGTCGGTCATCGAGGTGAAGTACTGGGCATCCAGACCGTAGTAGCGGCCGGCCTGCAACAGCTCCTCTGTACGGACCAGACCGAGGGCATCCCAGTAATCGGAGGACATCACGTTTGCTCCGCCTTCACCGCGGTCCAACGTCAGCAGCGCCACGCGCGCACCGACACCGCGGCTATGGTAGGCCAGGGTCGCTCCGTCCTCGTCATCCGGATGCGCCACAATCATCATCAGACTGGCGCGTGTCTGCAGGCGCTTCAACGACTGCCACAGCGCGGCGGCCCCTTCATCCGCGGCGATCGGCCTTGCGTCGGCCTGCGGGCGCGCCTGAAAGGCATGTGCGGCCGGGATCGGTCCCGCAAACAACACGGGAGTCAGCGCCAGTACAGTGAACTTTCTGACAAACAGCATAAAGATCTTTCATCTCCTTGCGGCCGGACCGCGATCCGGCCGCTCATATTGACTCGATATCAGAAGTAGAACTTGGCAGCCATCTGTACCTGGCGTGCGTTGTTAACTACGCTGCTGATCTTTCCAAACGTGCCGGGGGTTGCAATGCTGGAAGCCGGAGCCGCCAGGTTGGGATGGTTCAATGCGTTGAAGAACTCAAAACGAAGCTCCAGCTTTCGGACATCGGTGAACTCGAACTGTTTGAAGAGGCTAAGGTCCTCATTGTGACGTCCTGGTGCAGCATAAGGACGCGGCCGGCAGCTCCCAAAGGCGCCTGTCGCCGGCTGAGAGAATGCCGCCGGATTGATATAACGGCCCGTCGCCGACTGGGTCGTAACCGCCAGGCGATCACGCGTCGCTCCGGCAAAGCCGTCTGAGAGGCAGTTAGCGTACATCGCATGGCTTGAACCGGTCTGCGTCAGGTCGGTAGCTGTCACGTTGAATGGATTTCCCGCCTCCATCGTAACGATGGCATTGACCTGCCAGCCACCGACCAGCTTCGATGCCGTCGAGCCATTATTCAGTACCAGGCCGTTGCGGCCGATCGGCAGCCTCCACTGCGCATTCGCCACAAAGCGATGGCGCTGATCGAAGGGCGATTGCGAGTACTCGTGTGCATAGTCATAGGCATTTTGTGGGGTGGAACCTGCGGTGAGATTATCCGCGTAGTCGCTGAAGGCATGCGCCCACGTATAGCTGAACTGGTACGCGAGGCCATTCTTCATGGGCCGGCGCAGACTGGCTACCAGGCCGTGATAGTTGGTGTTGCCGTCGTTAGTCGCCTGCTCGAGGAAGGCATGCAGAGTGCCRGAGTTCAGATTGGCATAGGGAAAGATCACGTTCGGCGTTGAGCCCGTATAGCCGGTAATCAACCCCTGGTTGGCGTTCCGCAGGCGGTTCATCTTGTGTCCGAAGTTCCCTACCCAGATGGTCTCAAGCACCATGTTGCTGGGCAACTGAATCTGCGGTCCAAAACTCATCTGTTGAACGTAGCTGGTACGCTGATTCGAGTCCTGCCAGTTTGACTTCTGGATATAGAGCGGTGTTGTCGCATTGGCATACGTCGCTCCCGGGAAGCCGTTCTGCAGGAAGAAGACAGGGGTGCTGCCTGCGATGGTGCGGGAGTCGTTCACGAATTTCAGGAAGGGTTGATTCTGAGCCAACTGCGACTCAGACCCGATACGGTTAATGTACTGGTAAAAGACACCGTATCCACCACGTAGAACGATCTTATCCGTCGCCTGATAGCTGAAGCCGACGCGCGGAGCAAAGTTGTTCTTGTCCGGATTGATGAGAGCTCGTTGCGCCCATCCGCCACTACTCGCCACCGTCAGTGATCCGCCATTAGCAGTATTGAAGTTCGAGAGCTGATTGGTCCGGTTCAGCATAGGCGAATACAGCTCATAGCGGGTTCCATACGTAATGGTCAGGTTCCGCGTTGCACGCCAGGTGTCCTGCCCGAAAAAGGAGTTGCCATACAGGAAGTTATGGACGACCAGTGCGCTGTTGTAGATGGTCTGATTCACATTGCCCAACAGGAAGTCCGCAAAACCAAATCCATTGCTATTGGTGAACAGACCAGAGAAACCCATATAGCCCTGCGGAGCCTGCAGATCGAGGAAGGTCGACGTGTTGCGGTGATACTCATAGCCAAGCATCAGACTGTGATTCCCCTTCAACTTAGTAAAGGTATCCAGGAACTGATACACCTGCGCTGCCTGAAACTGTGGACGGTACAGATCCACGCCAATCCTTCGAAAACCGCCGGAGATACTCATGGGCGGCAGGCCGGCGGAGTAGGAAGAAACTGGAACGCCAGAGAGTCCGACATCGCCTGCAGCCGATGCTCCCAAGGTGAGTCCAATGGGATCGCTATGCGCACTGTCGCGGCTCCATCCAAAACGCGCCTGATTTACAGCAGAGGACGAGAAGACGGTTGTCCATCCCAGTGCAAGCCCCTGGTTGCGGATCTTGTAGTCGGTTGCGAACCCGCCATTGCCGACCGTCGGGTTTGACGTCCACGGCGGATCCTGGCGGTGCTGGTCCAAAAAGCTGTAGCGGCCAAAGATCGAGTGACGCTCGCTGATCTTCTGATCAATGCGCGTGTCGAACGAGTTCACCTGCTGGGGAAGCTGATAGCTAAACCTGTAGTTGCTCGAACCGTCCCATTTGTTATTCAGGCTCTGGATGTTATTCGGATCGGGGAGTAATGCAAGAACGCGGCGTGCTACAGGATCAATGCAGTTAGGATTTACCACTTTGAGAACGATGCAACCTATTTGTCCCGGAAGTGTCCCCGTCGGATTGTAGGCCGCAACCTCACTCAAATCACCCGATTTCATCGCCGCCGAGGGCACGACCGAGTACACGGTCGTCTGCTGGGTGCTGCGTAGCCCCTGGTAGTCTCCGAAGAAGAACAGACGATCGTGGCGAATCGGGCCACCGAAGGTTCCACCGAACTGGTTCTGGCTGAAGTTGCCCTTCGCAACCTTGGGCGTCGCATGATTGTTGGCCCAGCTATTGGCGTCGAAGACGCTGTTGCGGGCGTACTCCCATGCACTGCCATGGTTCCAGCAGCGCCAGATCGGCATAACGGCGGGCGTTCAGAGGAAGATCGTTGATCTGGGTTGTACTGACGACGTTGCCTACATCAGCCGACTGCGTCTGCAGGCCCAGGACCTCGGCGCTGACCTCCACCGTATCGTTCTGACTGCCCGCCTTCAGCTCAAAATCAACTTGCGCACGTGTCTTGACGTGCACTTCGACGCCCGTCTGCTTCGAGGTGCCGAAGCCGGGAGAGGCCACCTCCACCTCATACGTTCCCGGAATCAGAGCAAGCGCCTGATACACGCCGTCCTGATTGGTTGTCAGCGTCGTGGTAACGCCGGTAGCTACGTTGCGGATGGTTACGGAAGCCCCGGCGATGACGGCGCCGCTGACGTCGCGCGCCGTGCCGGTAATGGATCCATTGTCGAGCTGCGCATGTGCGTGGACGGCTCCGAGAAGAAGACACAGAGGAAGAAGGAGGCGAATCAGAACCGTCCGTTGAAAGATGTTGGAGAATGCGGGGACCACAGTGACAAACGAGCTCATCGACTGCCTCCTAAGGAGCGGATTAACCGGAAGCGGCCCCTGCAGCAAGGGTGACGGAACCAAGCTTCCGGTGTTCCGATATCGGTATCGTTATCGGTAACGTAAAGCCGCCAAACTTTCTCTGTCAACAAAATTTTATGGATTTTTTATCGGCTTTGCGCTCTTATCCGCGCTGAACGGCCGCTTCCCTGAGCCATATAGTGGCGAAACTCCTTCGGATCGGGCAAACCGTGTGAGCCGCCCGGATAGGCCGCCGACAGGCTTCCGCAGATATTTCCCGCCCGCAGGCAATCGGCCCAGTCCGATCCGTGGAGAAAGGCATGCAGGAAACCGCCATCGAATGCATCTCCGGCACCGGTTGCATCCACTACTGCGATGGGCAGTGCCGGTTCCCGATAGATCTTGCCATCGGCCATCAGCATGGCGCCGCGGCGGCCAAGTTTAACGACAGGCACGCGGACCCACTCCTGCAGCTTCTCCAAGGCCCGCACAGCATCACTGGCCCCGGTGATGGCCTTCGCTTCGTTCTCGTTGGGAAAGATGAATTCGCAGTGGCGCACGATGGAGTGGATCTGCGAAGGAGACAGATCAGGATTCCAGCCGAAGTCGGCGGATACCGTAATGCCGGCTTCCCGCAGCTGCTTCAACACCGGGATCCACTGCTTCGGACGACGTAGAGCGCAGGCGAAGTGTACATGCCGCGCGCGATGCAGCTTCTGTTGTACCGCTGGATTGGAAAGCAAGTCCTCCAACCGCTGATTGATCGGATCGTGCGTCACCATCATCCGGTTGGAACGGTAGGCCATCGAAACCGTCAACGCCGTCGCATAATCCTTGTTGATCTCACAGGCGCTGACATCCAGTCCTTCCGCCATCAGGGCATTCCATGTGGGCAGACTCGCGGCGTCCGTTCCAACCCGAGTTACGATTCCGGTGGCAGACCCCAATCTGCTGGCAGCGATCGCTGCGCGGGCCAAGCCACCGCCGGGAGCGATCAGGAAGCTATCGGTCTTTACC
>NZ_JBFRCY010000522.1:0-3378 GCF_052113305.1 Terriglobus sp. YAF25 | reverse complement strand
ATGTAGAGACGATGTGCGGCGTCGTCGCTGAGCATATAGTCCCAACCGCCCTGGCCGCCAACCTGCCAGTGGTCCGCGATGTGATAGGCCTGCGCGTAAGAGACGGAGGCGAGAGACAGAAGAATGGTTCCTGCAAGTGGGAACAGGCGCATAACGAAGACTCCAGGATGGGCTCGGGGTTTGGCCGGCACACTGAGTTTCATCGCCCCGCCTTAACTGACACTGAAGTCCCGTTACGCGTTGTTAAAGATTTCAGGCGGGCCATTGCGCGGCCCGCCTGTGTGAGGTCGATTACCTGACCTTTACTTTCCTGCCTGAATCGCCTTGGCCCGATCTTCCACGGCCTTCATCACGCGCAGCATGTTGGCTCCGTAGATCTTTTTGATGTCTTCCGCCGTGTAACCCTTCTCCAGCAGTTTGCGCGTCAGGTTAGGGAACTTGGCATAGGAATCCAGATCTTTCGGGACGCAGGCCACGCCGTCGAAATCAGTTCCAATGCCGATGGCGTCAATGCCGGCAACCTTGCGGACGTGATCGATATGCGCGACCACGTCGTCGATGGTGGCAGGCGGAAGTGCGCCAGCGAACTGTTCGCGAAGTTTGTCGATCGCGGCTTCCCGGTCCTTGGGATCGGTGATCTTCTGGGCCGCCTCGAATTGCGGACGGATCTTCGCATTCAACTCGCGCGAGCCTTCAAAGTAGCTCTGCGACAGGAACTCGCAGCCAAAGTTGATATTGACGACGCCGCCCTTGGCCGCCAGCGCCTTGATCATCTCGTCGGTCATGTTGCGGGTGTATCCGGTAATGGCGCGGCAGCCGGAGTGCGATGCAATGATGGGTGCGGTCGAGGTCTCCAGGGCATCCCAGAAGGTTTTGTCTGCGGTGTGGGAGATGTCGACCATCATGCCCAGGCGGTTCATCTCCTTGACGATCTCCTTGCCCAGCGGCGTGAGGCCGTTATGGTGTTCGACCTTGGGATTGTCGATATCGCCCTGCGAGTCTGCCCAGTTGTTGGTATTGAAGTGCGTAAGCGTCATGTAGCGGACGCCTAGTGTGTAGAAGTCGCGCAGCAGGCGAGGAGAATCCTCGATGGCGTGTCCGCCTTCGATGCCCATCAACGCAGCGATCTTGCCCTGCCTCTTCGCCTCGTAGACGTCGGCAGCAGTGGTCGCAAGAACGAACTCCTTCGGATGGCCCTCCACAACGTCGTGGCGCACGGTATCGATCATCTGCAGCGCCCGGTTCGCCGCGTGATTTCCTTCGACATAATTCGCTCCCACATAGACGGCAAAGAACTCGCCGCCAAGCACGCCTTTCATGCGGGCAAGGTCGGTCTGGCCTTTTTTGTTGGGTGTGGCGATGTCGTACCCCTCCACCGTCTCAGAGGTGATGTCGTTATGCGTGTCGATCAGGATGGCTTCACGGGTGATCTTGTTCACCTCGGCATCGGTCACCTTCTTCTGAGCAAGGGCTGCCATGGAAAGTAAAAGGGTGGCGGCTGCGATACGGCGGGCAGAAAGCAAAACGAACTCCTTGTGCGGGATGAGTGAAAGATGAAAAACGGCTCCGGTGTGCCCGGAGCCGTTGTGCGGCTGATTCAATGCGATCAGGAGAAGTGCACTGGAACAGCGATGCGCTGCATCTGTTCCAGCTCTGCCTTGACGGGAGTGTCCATCACTTCCTTGAAGGCGGTACGGAACTTCGCCATGTCTTCCTTGGTGCCGACGGAGACGCGCACGACGTTGGGCCAGATGGGCCAGGTGCGGCCGATGATGACCTTCTTCTGCGCCATCGCCGCCATCACCTGACGGCCGTTACGTCCCGTGTCGATCATGAAGCAGTTAGACTGCGAACCCGGAATGATCTTGTATCCGCATTCGGTAAGGAACTTCAGCGTTTCGGTACGAGCCTCGCCGATGTACTTCTTGCGTGCCGGCACCAGTTCCTTGTCTTCCAGGGAAACGCGCGCCGCGATCGAAGAGGTGACGGCCATGGCATTTTCACCGCACTCGGTCAGCTTCTTGAGAACATCCGGATGCGCAACTGCGAGGCCCGCGCGGATGCCGGCCATGCCATAGACCTTCGAGAAGGTGCGCAGGATGATGATGTCCTTGCGCGTGTTGACCTGATCAACAACGCTCTTTGCATCGGAGAGATGGATGTAAGCCTCGTCGACCAGAAGCATGGTCTCCTTCGGCTTGTTGTCCAGCAGCCATAGGATGTCTTCGCGCGAAGTGATGGTGCCGGTCGGGTTGTTCGGGTTGCAGAGATAGATCACACCGGCGTTCGGCGCTGCGGCGGCAAGAGCTTTTACATCGTGAGCATAAGTGGAGGTGAGCTCTTTGGTGATGGTCTTGGCGCCGGCGATCGCCGCGRCGCGCTGCGCAGCCTCGTAGGTGGGGTTGGCGGTAACCAGCGGTTTGTCCGGGCCGGTGTACTTCAGGACGGAATAATGGAGCGGTTCGCTCGATCCGGCGTAAACGGCAACGTTGTCCGGTTCGACGCCGTTCTGTTTTCCGAAGACCTCCATGAGCGAAAACATCTCCAGGAAGTCGTAGCGTCCGCCCTTGGCGGCAACCTCGGCGATGGCGGTGCGAGCTGCTTCGCAGGGGCCGAGCGGATTTTCATTGGCATTGATGAGCACGGCGTCCTTCGGCATGGAAGCCATCATCTGCTTCATCATCTGCATCTGCGACGGTTGTTTGGCGGGCGCTGCGCCAGTCTGTTGTGCTGCCCAGGCAAAGTGGGATTCGGTGAGGACTGGGATGCTGGCGGCGGCAGCACCCATGCTACAGAGGAACGAACGGCGAGAAAGCGGGGACGACATGACATATCTCCTTGTTGGACACGTGGATCGCGGGGGCCGGGTGTCTTCAAATCTTGCGGGAAGTGGAAGAAATCTTCAAGTGAATGCGAATAGATGACGAGACAAATATAAAAATTCGTTGACACGCGGCAGGGGTGCTGGCAGACTCAAACCAATCTCACCAACCTACGGTTAGCATCCTCGGGCCCGAACGACTCGCAGGACGCTGCCGGAGTCTATGCACATGGTTTCGTTCCGCGCCGAACAATGCGGAACCGTCACAGCAGTCTCGTAAGCCCAAGTTTGTTCTTTGCAGCACAGAGCAGATTCGCAGAGATAGTTGTAAGCAGTATCGGTCCTTTTGTAGAGCAACTGACAGTTAAGGCGAAAACGCCAAGGGGCGTCGTGTCGGCACATCGACATAAGTCGATGTACAGCCGTATCTCGTCGCCGCTCAAAGTTCTTTCTCACGGAACTGCCGCCGCCGTGTACGCATACGTGTATCCGACGGTTGCACAAGGCATGTGTCACAAAAAGAAGTTCTCAGGGAGGTTGTAGTGGCTGTTATCCGT
>NZ_JBFRCY010000521.1:0-3385 GCF_052113305.1 Terriglobus sp. YAF25 | reverse complement strand
CTGCAGGACAGTCACTCACAACAAGCAACGGCTCAGCGTCTGACCGACGGCTGGGAGTTTTATCGCGGCCCGCTCGATCCAAAATTTCAGGTATGGCATAGCGAAGAGCTGGTCACCTGGCAAAAGGTTACGCTTCCTCATTGCTTCAATGCCTATGATGGCTGCGACCCTGATACCCCCGCCTATCGTGGGCAAGGCTGGTATCGTAGAAAACTTGCCATCGATAACCCTTATCCCCAAGGGCGGACGCTGCTGCATATTGAAGGGGCCGGTCAAAGCTCCGCAGTCTATATAGGCATGGAGCGCGTTGGCGAACACGTCGGCGGCTATGACGAGTTCATGGTCGATATCACCGACGCCTGTGGACGCCAGAAAGACAGCAAGGCGGTCCAGCTCGCGATTCTTTGTGATAACGGACGCGATCTCGATCGCATGCCTTCTGACCTGAGCGACTTCACGCTCTATGGCGGTCTCTACCGCAATGTCTCGCTCCTCTACGTGCCGGCGGTCTCACTCGAGGCTGTCCATACCGCCGTGGCATTCGAGCCCGGCAAAGCAGCGCATGTCGCGGTGACGGCCCGCTTGTATGCACCGCAGCCGATCTCCGGCACGGTGGATATCAAACTCGCCATCGTCGATCCGGCCGGTAAGACAGTGCATCAGCAATCGCTGCAACGCACTCCTTGGAATGGCGAGACCGAGCTGGCTTCGTTTGAGCTGTCGTCACCACAGCCCTGGTCGCCGTCAACACCTCGCCTTTACCGCTGTGACGTCACACTGCAGTCTGCTTCGGGAACGACATCTGCCGGGCATCGCTTCGGAGTTCGTCATACACGCTTCGAGGAACATGGCCCCTTCTATCTGAATGGCGAGCGTCTGCTGCTGCGTGGAACGCAACGGCACGAGGACCACGCCGGCTATGCCGCGGCGACTCCGGAACCAGCGCTTCGTAAAGAGTTCGAGTTGATCAAGGGAATGGGAGCGAACTTCATCCGGCTGGCGCATTACCAACAGTCACGCCTTGTTCTCGATCTCTGCGACGAGCTAGGCATTTTGGTGTGGGAAGAGGTTCCCTGGTGCCGCAGTGGCATCACCAGTCCTCTGTTCCGCCAGCGTGGCCTTGATCTGATGCGAATCATGATCGACCAGCATCGGAACCATCCCTCTGTATTGCTCTGGGGATTGGGGAATGAAGATGACTGGCCAAGCGAACCCGGCGGAGAAGACCACGCTCAGATTCGCGCGTACATGACCGAGCTTCGTGACCTCGCGCATAAGCAGGATCCCTCACGTCTTACATCCTTCCGGCGCTGTGATTTCGCGAAGGACATTCCCGATGTCTACTCACCCTCGATCTGGGCAGGATGGTACAGCGGGAGCTACGTTGAGTATCGCGAAGCGCTGGAGAAGGCGCGGACTGCGACTCCGTTCTTCTTCCACGCCGAATGGGGCGCAGACAGCCATGCAGGACGCCATGCGGAAGATCCTGATCCCATGCTGGCGCACATCCTTACCGGCCGCGGCACCGCCGAAAAGGGATTCGACTACAAACTCACCGGCGGTGCTCCACGTATGTCGCGCGACGGCGAGTGGAGCGAGACTTACGCCTGCGACCTCTTCGACTGGTATCTGCAGACGCAGGAGTCTCTCCCTTGGCTCACTGGCACCGCGCAGTGGGTGTTCAAGGATTTCACGACGCCTCTGCGTGTCGATAATCCCGTGCCTCGTGTTAACCAGAAGGGCGTCATCACTCGCGACCTCACGCCCAAGGAAGGCTATTACGTCTTCCAGTCCTACTGGACGAAAGAGCCGATGGTCCGCATCTACGGACACAACTGGCCCGTACGCTGGGGTAAGGCGGGGCAGCAGCGCATGGTCCGCATCTACTCCAACTGCACCGAGGTGGAGCTGTGGCTCAACGGTAAGTCGGTCGGCGTCAAGAAGCGGGCACCGGAAGATTTTCCGTGCAGCGGACTGCGCTGGGATCTGGCCTTCCGCGAGGGAGAGAACGAACTTCGCGCCGTCGCGAAGAGCAACTCCTCCACGGTGAGCGACACCGTCCACTTCCAGTATCAGATCGCAGCATGGTCAAAGCCCGCGAAGCTGGCGCTGCGCACCGTACAAAGTGGGCCCGACCGCGTGACCATCGAGGCCCGTATGCTGGATGCCACCGGAGTTTCCTGCCTCGACTCTCGTGCTGTCGTTCGTTTTTCCCTTGCCGGTAATGGTGCCCTGATTGATAACCTTGGAACGCCCAACGGATCGCGTGTCGTGCAGCTTTATAACGGCCGCGCAGAGATCAGCCTGCGGCGTACCGGTCCGGTCGTCGCATCAGTTCACGCTGAAGGTATTGAACCCGCATTTCTCACACTGGAGAACACACATTGATGCATCTCAATAAAGCCGCTGCGGCTCTGCTCGCAGCCACATTGTGCACCTCGCTGACAGCGCAGGAGAAGCCCATGACCGGCCCTGCGATCTCTGCCGCTGCAGGCGATACGATTCCCGATGCCGGGCCTCTGGCAACGGATCTTTCCGGTGCGGTGACGCGGCCCGCAATTCAGAAGGCGATGCGCAAGGTTGCTGATTGGCAACTCTCGTACTCGGAGACAAAGTACAACCAGGACTGGACCTATGGGCCGCTCTACCTTGGCCTGCTCGCGACTACCGACATCATCGGCGATGCCAAATACCATGACCGCCTGGTAACGCTCTTCAACCAGTTTCAGTGGAAGCTCTGGGCCAACCGCCAGTTCCATGCTGACGACGAAGTCATCGCGCAATCGTATGAGCTGCTCTACCAGGAGCACGCGGATCCGAAGCGCATCGCCGATGCCCGCGCCACCTTCGATCGCCTGCTGCAGCGTCCTGCCGACCCGGCAAAGGATCTCTGGTGGTGGTGCGACGCTCTCTTCATGGCTCCGCCTGCCCTGGCCCGCATGTCTGCCATCACCGGAGACCATCGCTACATCGACAAGATGAACCAGGAGTGGAAGCTTACCGAAGAGCACCTCTACGATCGCGAAGAACGCCTCTTCTTCCGCGACGGCACCTTCCTGAACAAGAAGGAAGCCAATGGCAAGAAGCTCTTCTGGAGCCGCGGCAATGGCTGGGTGCTCGCAGGCACCGCCAATGTGCTGAAGGCGCTGCCGAAGAACGACCCTTCCCGGGCGCAGTACGTGAAGCTCTTCCAGGAGATGGCGGAGCGCATCGCCGGCCTGCAGCAGCCCAGCGGCCTGTGGCGCACGGGTTTGCTGGACCAGACAGCCTATGAGCAGGACGAGATCTCCGGCTCCGGCTTCTTCACCTACGCCATGACCTGGGGCATCAATGAAGGCATTCTTCCCCGCGCCAAGTACGCTCCTATCGTCGAGCGCGCCTGGGC
>NZ_JBFRCY010000520.1:0-5533 GCF_052113305.1 Terriglobus sp. YAF25 | reverse complement strand
GAACTTAGCCAGTTACCCCCTAACGTCTTCCCTGTTGCGATTCGCCTTTTATTCGCTAAAATGTCAGACATGGCAATTACCCGGCGGCAAAAGGACGTTCTCGACTTCCTCACCTCATTCACGCAGCGTTGCGGATATTCCCCTTCGTATGAGGAGATCGCCAGCGGCCTTGGCGTCAATTCGCTTGCCACCGTTCACAAGCACATCACGAACCTGCAGAACAAAGGTTTGTTGCAGCGTGCGCACAATCGGAGCCGCTCGATCGATGTTCTGCCGGCACGTTCTTCCAAGAAAGGGACCGACCGCCTGCCTCTGCTAGGCCGCATTGCCGCGGGACGACCGGTGGAAGCCGTCGAGACGGCTGAGACCATCTCGCTCAGCGATATTCTCGGCAACCGGGAGGTCTTCGCTCTCGAGGTCCGTGGCGATTCCATGCGGGATGAACATATCGTCTCCGGCGACTATGTTTTGGTTGAGCGCACCCGCACCGCCCGGGAGGGCGAAATTGTCGTCGCCCTGGTGGATGGCACGGATGCCACACTAAAGCGGTTTTACCGGGAAGGCAGYATGATTCGTCTGCAGCCTTCAAACTCCGAGATGGCGCCGATCTTCGCCCCGGCAGCCGCGGTAACGATCCAGGGAAAGGTCCTGGGGGTCTTGCGGAAGTATTAATTGCAAAGCAACAACTTCGGCTTACCTAATTTTCAGGGAACCAACCTCCTATCTCGCGCGTACTCCCTTCCGTAACCACCCACCGGAGGATCAGGAGTACCATGGCCGCACCCCGCAAATCCAAGCGCAAACTGTATATCTGGGGCGGCATCGCCGTCGTCGTCCTGGCCGCCGGCCTAACGTTTGCCATCAAGGCCTCCGGTTCCAGCTCGAAGATTGATGCTTCCCAGTTGTCGAAGGTTGAACGCGGCGACATCGCTCGCTCTGTAGTTGCCACCGGTAAGGTTCAGCCCATCGTCAAAGTCGAGGTCAAATCCAAGGCATCCGGCATCGTCACCCGCAGAGTCCAATGCCCGGGCCGCCGCCGCTGCAATCGAGTTCGACAAGGTAAACGCCCAGGCCCCCGATCTGCCCAACTTCAAAAACACCTATGAACGGGCTCTGGCGATGTCGAAGCAGGGCGTTGTCAGCCAGCAGGCGCTGGACGACGCACAGCAGAAGTACGCTGCCGCCGCCAATGCGCGCGATAAGGCCCTCGCCCAGATCACGGTTGACACCGCCAAATTGCACCAGGCGGAGGCACAGGTTGCGCAGGCGCAGGCATCGCTCAAACAGCTTGAAGAACAGCTTAGCTACACCAACATCGTCTCCCCGATCGACGGCATGATCCTCTCCCGGGACGTAGAGCTGGGCAATGCCGTCAGCTCCATTCTTGTGATGGGGTCCACCGCAACCCTGGTCATGACCCTCGGCGACACAACCCAGGTTTATGTACAGGGCAAGGTCGATGAGAGCGATATCGGCAAGGTTTACCTGGGTCAGCCGGCCCGCATCCGCGTGGAGAGCTTCAAGGACAAAGTCTTCAACGGCAAGGTCACCAAGATTGCTCCGTTGGGTGTCGAGAAGGACAACGTTACGACCTTCGAAGTACGGGTATCGATCGACAATCCCGGCGGCGAGTTGAAGGCCAATATGACCGCGAACGCCGAGGTCATCCTCGAAGAGCACAAGAATGTGCTTACCGTCCCGGAGCAGGCTGTTATCTACGATAAGCAGCGTAACGCCAGCATTGAGATTCCGGATTCCAAGGCAGAGAAGGGCCGCCGGAAAGTCCCCGTAAAAGTAGGCATCTCCAACGGCACAAGGACCGAGCTTCTGAGCGGTCTTAACCAGAACGACCAGGTCATTCTGCAGCAGTAAACTGCGTTTTATCGTGAAACCATAGAGGGAACAACCATGAAGATCCTTCGTACTCTACTTACCGCAACCGCACTCGCAGCCGTCGCCGTACTCGCCACGGCTGAGGACTTTTCCCGTACCCTCACTGTCTCCGGGTCGACCAATGTCAGCGTTTCCACTGGTTCCGGATACGTCAAGGTCGTTCCCGGCTCGAACTCGGAGGTTCGAATCGTCGGCCACGTTCGAGCCGGATCCGGAGGATGGTTCGCCGGTAATGCCGACGTCGGCCACCGGCGACGTACGCGCCCAAACGGGATCCGGCTCCCTCCGGATCCACGGTTTCAATGGGGGTCTGCGAGCCGGAACCGGATCCGGAGATATCGAAATTGACGGCACACCATCTTCTGATTGGAAGCTCGAGACCGGATCAGGTTCGGTTCGGCTTACCGTGGGGAACGCCAAGTTTTCCCTTAATGCATCCACCGGTTCCGGAACGGTGCACGTAGCGCAGCCCATCCTGATGCAGGGCACGCTCAATCGCCACCATGTCCTTGGCGCCGTCAACGGCGGCGGACCTGTGATCAAAGCTGAAACCGGATCGGGAGACATCGAAATCCGCTAACAGGTTTAACTTCCTTACCGCGGCGGAGAGTGCAGACTCCGCCGCTCTTTTTTTGAGCCGGGCCAGGGCGCCCGAGGCTTGCGCTGCACCTTCCACACCTTGCACACTCTAGAGAGAATGGCTCTACCGCCCTCGTCCGACCTTCGTCTCCTCGTCTTCGATCTCGACGGAACCCTCATCGACTCCCGGCAGGACCTCACCAATTCCGTCAACGCAATGCTGCGTCATCTGGGGAAGCCGGCTCTGCCGGACGCCGTCATTACCACCTATATCGGCGACGGAGCATCCATGCTGGTACGCCGCGCGCTCGGCGACCCGGAGGGGGATCTACACGACGAAGAGTATGTGCAACAGGCCCTGACCTTCTTTCTGGACTACTATCGGGTGCACAAACTCGACTTCACCCGCGTCTATGACGGTGTGCTCCAATCACTTGAAGCCATCCGTATGGCTCATCCTCATCTGAAGATGGCCATACTTACGAACAAACCCGTCAATCCGTCCCGTGAAATTAGCCGTGCTTTGGGTTTGGAGCCATTTTTCTTCGAAAACTATGGAGGCAACAGCTTTCATACCAAGAAACCCGATCCATTGGGACTTGAGACCCTCATGCATGAAGCTGCGGCCACACCCGGTCAGACCGTGATGATAGGGGACTCGGCCGTGGACATCCTCACAGCACAGAATGCCGGAGCCTGGTCGATTGGGTGCGCCTTTGGTTTGTCAGCCGACACGCTAAAAACCGTCGCTCCCACCTGCCTCTGCGATTCGCCAGACCAGTGGGCATCTGTCTTGGGACCAGCGTAGAAATCTCTGTTCTTCGGTCAAACTTCCATATAACCTAAATGAGATAATAGACGTTTATTTGTGATGCAGCTTATTGATACCCCTCTCAAAGACGTCAAGCGCGTCCTTCCCAAGGTCTTCGAAGACACACGGGGCTGGTTCGCAGAAACATATTCACAGCGGGCCTTCGCTCACGCGGGGTTGCCAAACAAGTTTGTCCAGGACAACCAGTCTTTTTCCCGTAAAGGTGTACTGCGCGGTCTCCACTACCAGCTCGGCAAACCGCAGGGCAAGCTCGTGCGCGCTCTTACGGGTCACATTTGGGACGTTGCCGTCGACCTTCGCCGCGACTCCCCTGACTTCGGTAAATGGGCCAGCTTCCACCTCAGCGAAGACCGCGTGGAATATCTCTGGATTCCCGAAGGCTTTGCGCACGGCTTCCTCGTGCTTTCAGAAAGCGCCCACATCCTTTACAAAACAACCGACTTCTATCTCCCTGCGGGAGAACGTTGCATCCGCTGGGATGACTCGACGCTGGCCATTGACTGGCCTCTCGATGAAGTAGGCACCGTTTTGGTCTCCCCAAAGGACGAACATGGAATGAGCTTTCTACAGGCTGAACTCCCGCCTGTAGGGGAACCTGTATCTCACTAGAAATCTAAAACAGACCGGAAAATGGATTCCTGCAAAAGAATCCTTCTTTCGATCTGTTTTTAGATTTCAAGCATCGCTGCTCGCAGCGAGTCCTGCCATGCCGGCATGGTAAATCCGAGCATCCGCTGCAACAGTTCACAATTTAAGCGAGAGTTCCCTGGCCTTCTGGCGGGCGTTGGATATTCCTCGGTTCTGACCGCTGTGAGTTTTGCCCAGGATTGCGCTGGCTCCTTCTCCTGGGCCAGCGCCAGGAAGGCCCGCGCAAAATCAAACCAGGTGGTCTCTCCGGCGTTACTGGCGTGGTAGATACCGCCTAAGCGTCGAGCCTCGGTGAGGTAATCTCCCGTTGCCTCACAACGACGAATAGTGTGCAGTGTGAGACGGGCGAGATCGCGCGCCCATGTGGGAGCTCCGTGCTGGTCAGCCACAATACGCAGCTCTTCTCTCTCCCGGGCAAACCGCAGGATAGTCCGGACAAAATTTTTGCCGGTAGAGTTGTAGACCCAACTCGTCCGGAAGATGAAATACGCCGCTCCAGTTGCCGCAAGTGCACGTTCGCCTGCGAGCTTGCTGGCGCCATAAACGCTCAACGGCCCCGTTGGATCCGTCTCGACATATGCCGTGTTCCCTACTCCGGCGAAAACGTAGTCCGTCGAAAAATGGACCACAACGGCATCGAGAGCCGCAGCCTCTTCTCCGAGAACCTGAGGCAACTCAGCATTAAGCCGAAACGCCATCTCCGGCTCCTGTTCTGCCTTGTCCACGGCCGTGTAGGCCGCTGGATTGATAATCCAGCGTGGCCTCAGTGAGCGGATATATCGCCTCACGGCATCCAGATCGCTTAGATCGAGCTCGTGCCGCCGCGGTGCGGCCACCGTAGTTCCAAGTTGATTCAGCATCGGCTCAAGCTCACTGCCGACCTGCCCGCTGGCCCCGGTCAGAAGAAACGGCCCCATCAGAAGATCCGTTCTTTCAGGATGCGATGAAGATAGTTGGCATAGCTGCTCTTACCGATCTTCTTCGCCAATGTCCCAAGCTCTTCGCTTGAGATCCACTTCTTGCGAAATGCGATCTCTTCCGGACAAGCCACCTTCAGACCTTGACGATGCTCGATGGCATGGATAAATGTTCCCGCCTCAAGCAAGGAATCATGCGTTCCGGTATCGAGCCAAGCCGTGCCACGGCCAAGGTTCTGTACCGCAAGCTCTCCACGTTCCAGGTACCACCGATTCACATCTGTGATTTCCAGCTCACCGCGTTCCGAAGGCTTAATGGAGCTGGCAACCCGAACGATCTGAGAGTCGTAAAAATAGACCCCGGTAACGGCATACGACGACTTCGGTTCCTTAGGCTTCTCTTCGAGAGAGATCGCATTTCCCGCGGCGTCAAACTCCACCACGCCATAGCGCTCCGGGTCAGAAACCCTGTATGCGAATACGGTGGCACCATTCGTTTTCTGCGAGGCCGCCTGTAGCTTTTTGGGTAACTCGTGGCCGAAGAAAATGTTGTCGCCAAGCACCAGGCAACATCCCTCACCGGCCAGAAAATCCCTTCCAATCAGAAATGCCTGTGCCAGGCCATCGGGACTCTCTTGCACCGCATATTGAAACGACAGTCCCC
>NZ_JBFRCY010000519.1:0-6483 GCF_052113305.1 Terriglobus sp. YAF25 | reverse complement strand
GCAGTGACGCGCCGGTGGGGTCGGTGACGCTGCCGTTCACCGAGGAGGAAGAGTTTTGCGCCCTGGCAAGAATGGCGCTGATGAAAAGGATGGCGCCGCAAAACACTGCCAGAACTCTTTTGCGGGAAGATGTGCGTCGGTTCAGTGCTGCAATGGCTGGCATAGGCATGCCTCGCTACCTGGGAATCGGTCTGCTTTGAAGCGGGCGAATCCTACAAAGCTGTTAAAAAGCCTGTCAAGGAAATTTTTCACTGATGGTGAAAAGTTTTCACTGATTAAAACGTTTAGGTGGAAAAGAGGTGTCACAAACGCGACAAAGCCCGGCGGTGGCCGGGCTCTGTCGCATCGAATATTTCTGTTATTTCCGTTACTTCTTCCGCGCGGTGACTTTCAGGTATTGGTTCTTTACCAGCGTATGGGTATCGGTGTCAGCAGCGACATTGGCTCCTGACCAGAGCGCTACTAAGTCGCTATAAAGTGCCCCTTGCCCCGCTTCATCCAGCTTGCTGAACATCACTTTTGTTGGACCGAAGTGGCTCCGGAAGAAGTCAACAGCACCTGCCGGGTTTACCGGCATATCGAAATCGATGGAAACCAGTTCGGTCTCAATATTGGTAAAGTACGGATCCAGCCGTGACTTCACCGTAGCCTCATCGCCCCACAGGACGGGCGGTTGCACTCCGGGTGGAGGTGGCACATGCTTAGTACCGGCTCTGAACATCGCGCCAGTAAAGCTGCCAGGATTCCAGTTGCCCATGGCCAGCAGACCTCCCGGTTTCAGCACGCGTGCCGACTCTAAGGCGACCAGTTCGGGCCGCGGAGCGAACATTGCGCCGAACATAGTGGTCACTGCGTCGAAGCTGGCGTCGGGATAAGGAAGTGCCTCAGCATCACCTTCATCGAAGGTAATCGCCAGCCCTTCGGCTGCCGCACGTTCGCGGCCTTGTTCCAAAAGATTGGTGGCGATGTCGACACCGGTAACAATGCATCCGCGGCGTGCCAGGGGGATAGCCGTGTTGCCGGTACCGCAGGCAACGTCGAGCACCTTACTGCCGGCAGGGATCGCAAGCCGGGAGATGAAGTCTTCCGCTCCGCCAGAGATGGTTTTAGCAACAACGCCAAAATCACCGGCCATCCAGGTAGAGCGCATGGAAGCTTTGATTTGTTCAATGGTGGGGGCGGACATTGGTTCACCTCGTACATGACATTAGGGCCCGCTTTGCAGCAGGATGGTATCAGATGAGCAGCGCAGGTGTCTCCGAGCCCTGTGTTCCTCCCATCGTTGATAGAGGAGCCACAACATAGAAAGTGGAACCGCTACACGCCTTCAAATCCTAGTCCGGTGAACATTCGTGGGCTCATAAATCCCCCTCCCCATTTGTCATCCCAGGCGGCTGTAGGCTTCGCGGCAACAATTTCATCCAGGGATCGCCCCTGCCTCTTAAGAGTTGCAACCTTATCGTGAGTGCTAGCCAGCAGGGTTGCATGTTTGAGGTCCAGAGCTTCGATCACCGCTGCAAGATCATCCGCGTATCCGTCCATATCATTTCCTATGGAGGGCTGACCTGATCGGCCATGGCCGCGCCGATCCACTGCAACGCAGCGGTACCCGTGCTGAGCGAGGAACAGCATCTGGCCGTCCCAGGCATCTGAGTTCAGCGGCCAACCGTGGGAGAACGTGACGACTGGTCCCTTGCCCCAGTCCTTGTAGTAGATCGTCGTACCATCTTTCACCGTAAGCGTGCTCATACGTTTTCTCCTGAATTGAGTTTTGTGAAGAAATATCGCCGCCCCTGTAGAGCGGCGGCAGTTGGTGTGTTCCTCCTTACTGCTATTCGGTGTTCGCCAAGGCGAAATATGTGGTGGATCGGACCAGGAAGCAAAACAATTGGRCCTTGGTATGGCCAATACATTTGGTTATCGAATGAAGGATTTTAGCTATCATCCTTCGGCCGATAGTGAGTGCGGCGGTCTGTAAAACTGGAGATGAAGGCCCCGACAACTTCTGTAGGTCCGCTGGCGATCTGCCTTTGCAACCATCAGGCAGTTCGGAGCAAGCTAGGGCGGCCGAGCGTCGCTAAGATGCRATCAAGTAGCCAGTCCTGCCCTTAACCTGCTCGATTGGTAGGGCAGGCAACGTCGAGCACTTTGCTGCCGGCTGGGATCGCGAACTGGAAGATGAAGTCTTCTGCTCAGCCAGAGATGGTTTTGGCAATAACGCCAAAATCACCGGCCATGCAGATAGAGCGCGTGGGAACTTTGCCTAATTCGATAGTAGGAGTCGGCATGGGTCACCTCGTATATGACATTAGGGCCCTAGCGACCTCTATGCAGCGCTCAGGAAGGGGCGCAGGAGGGATGCTACCAGAAGAGGGATGGAGGAGTCTCGCGTGCACGTACAGAACTGTTATCGCGCGGTTGCTCTACTTTAGATGTCGAGGAAATCACGCCAACTCTAATTTCTTAGATTGATGGCGGGGACGACGGGGCTCGAACCCGCGACCTCTGCCGTGACAGTTACGCTAATTGATTGTATCTAAATGATTTCATGGGCGTTGATGGCTAAGTACAGCACCCTTGAGCACTCAAAAACACTGGGAAAAACGCAGATACCGAAATTCAGCACCCTCGCCAGCACCCTCACTCAAAACCGTCTCAAAACTCCTGACCTCTGCCGTGCATTGGCATAGAGGTCGACCTGGGCAGAAGTCTGCTCTTTCTGCGAGGCGACCGAAATTCGAGGGTGCGGAAGGGTGCTCGAGCACCCTCGCTTTGGTCCAACTCATTCCGGTTCAATCAGTTGTGGGAGCGATTGTTTCCCAGCCACCTAGACACCGAACTAAGCCGATGACGACGAGCGCCTTTGTCGATGCTGACAGTCAAATTCATCACGTTCGCCCAATACCGGCGGGTTCTACTCGGCGCATCGGCGGGTTGGAGGAAAATCTTCAGGTCTGTCACCATCATTCGACTTCTACCGCACGGCTTTTGTATTTGTGTCGCTTCGCCGTGCGAATGCGAAATGGTATGGAAGTTCCAGTTCCTTGGAAAGGATAGAAACTCCGCAAGCGATTCATAGGCTCCCTTATAGAAGGCGATGGCATCCCCTTTTTTGGCAAAGTGCGTCGAACCAATGGTGATCGGTTTTGCGGGCATCCCTCTCCTCGATCGTCTATGGCGGTGAAACTTGGAATTCAGGATCCGCTGGCATTAGCTTCGCCAGGATTTCATGCAGGATGATAGCAGGAATTCCCATGCCTTCGAACTGCGCTTTCCTCTCGGCAACCCAGGCAATGCAATCCTGCTGGCTTAGATCGTCACGGGAGATTTTCTCGTAAAGTGCAACCGCGCTCATACGAGAAAGCCCAAGCTCCATCAGCGATAACAGAGTACGAGATGAGACGCCGAACTCGAGCTGGGTTCCAATGTCGAGTTCGTCCTCGATCAGGTCGGGGCGTCCAGTCTCGCGCAGGTGTAGGTGAAGCACGTCTACATATGCAGAAAGGTATTTAGGCGCACGGAAACGAGCTATCTGCTCGACCAGATCCATCGTGTCTCGGATCAATACCGGTAGCTTGTATGACCGCTTAACTTCGAGATGATAGTCAATGTTCTCCCTGATTATCCTCGCCAATGAGTGGCCTCTCAGCCACTGCACCACGATTAGGGCGTGGAGACGAACCCGGCCTTGGGGGACGAAGGCTGGAAAGAGATTCTCATTTATTCGTCGCATAATCGTGACGAATCGATCATAGCTATCTTGGCTGTCGACCGCCGCAGGCAGGAGGTTTTCGATATCGCCTTCGTAGCGACGGAAAGCATCAAGCAGGTTCTGGAGGCCGAATGCACTGACGCCGGGATGCCGTCCGACAAGGTCGGGTTCTATCTCGATTTTGGCAGCAATGGCGGCGAGGCTCTCGTCGAGACGGCTGACAACTGCTGGGTCGTGACGCTTGGCCAGGTTTGCCTGAGCGATCGATCCGACCCGCAAATATGTGGCGAGGAGATAGGCGCCCACCTGCTCGAAACGCTCCGCATCGCCGATGCTGGCGAGATCCGTGTTCGCGCGGCGATCCAAGTAATCGGCCAACCCGTCGCCGAGCTCGATAACGGCGTCACTCTCGCGTTTGATTGGATAACGGGCCCGGGACGGCACCCCACCGGGCCACGCAAAGGTGTCATAAGGATCGATGCAGATGATGTTTCCCTGAAATTCATCGCCCCATCTGCCCGCGCGACCTGCTAGGTTCCAGAAATCATGTGCCTCCATGGGGTGTCCCATACCCTTACGCGGGCCGCGCAGTACAATCGTTCGGCACGACAGGTTCACTCCCTCGATAAGGGTGGACGTACAAACGAGAAACCGAAGCTTGCCTGAACGAAAGAGCCGCTCGATCTCGAGTCGAATCAACGAGGGCATATTGCCATAATGAAATGCCACTCCGCGCTCAACGAGCGGCGCCAGCCGGAACTGCGGGTGCACACCCTCCCGAGCTAAGGCTGCCAATGCAGCGAGTTCGGTGTCCAACTTGTCGGGCGGCGGTTGCAATTGGCTGATGAGATCGGCGACATCCTCGGCCTCGGCGGCGCCATTCGCGTAAACCAGGGTTCCGCCACGCTCGCCTACCGCTGCGGCGATAAAAGCGAGCCGTTTCTTGAGTCCGGCTGGCGAATTGGCGAGCACAAGCACACCAATGGGGAGCGAGGCACCGTGACCGCGCACCGACAGGGCCCAGCGCTTCGGCGTGCGTGGCACCTGTTCGGCGACAATTAGATTCTGGAGGACAGTTGGTGCGTCGCTCTCGATGGCGGCTACCTGGACGCCATCCGGCGCATCGAGGAGCAGCTCCTCCGGATTCTCCGTTGCAGGGCTAATGAATACCAGTTTGAGGGCCGGATTCACGCGGCTGACTCGTTCGATCGCGTCTTGGAGAATGACTCCGCGCTGGTTGTCGCCGATCTTATGCGCCTCATCGACTATGAGGAGATCAATTTTAATCGCATCGCCAATAACATTGGCAATCAGATGCAAGCGCTCTTGAGTGAACACCAGAATGAGCTTTGCGCCATCTCCGAGCGCCGCGTCATACTTCGCGCGCAACGGCAAGGAAGACACATCAATATCGGGACTCTTGCCGATCAGAAGCTGGAGACTAGCCTCGATCTCGGATACAAGTGCACGGGTCGGCGCGAGGTAAACCGCCACTTTGGCGTCGGTCGAGCGCATCTGATCGAGAAGCCATAGCAAGACGACATAGGTCTTCCCCGAGGCAGTTGGCGCTGAGGCGGACAGCCAGCCGGGATCACCTGCGCTAGTCCAAAAGCGCTGCTGGAACTCATTCACGGGAAGCCAGCGGCCACTAGACTGAATCAGCACCGACTGATCCATCTGCCGTCGCTGTGCTTCGATACGCAACGTCATGCCTAGCCGCCCTTCAAGACCTTCGACGAGCAGATTGCGATGGGTTGCGAGCGCAATCGCACGGAAATTGGATAGCTTGCTTAGCAGCACTGCGGCGGTATCGCGGACAGCATCGCGGGAGGAAAGTGTCATGGCAGCTGTCGCGATCCTGAGTGCAGCTTCTTGCTGCGACCGTTCACGGGATCGGGCGAGAATACTGCCAGCGAACAGCAAGCGAGACCAATCAGGAGTTGCGCCGACCTGACCATCCGCAGACTCAATAGCAAGATTGTCGAGTTCAGCTCTCACCGTTTGGCGAGTGAGAGCGTCAAGCTCAATGCGCAACCCTTCCTCTACCATCCAATTCTGCAAATCGGGAAGGTTCATTTGGCGACTCCCATCGCTGTGAGAAAGGCAGAACGAAATCCTTCGGCGGATGGCAGCGGCAGACAAAACAGCTCGATCTCCACCTGCTCAAGCTTCTCAGTTGTCAGTCTCTGGCCGATTGTTGTGCACCATGTCTCAAGTTCGAGGCGTGCCGCATTCGCGATGGAATCGGCGACGACCTTGACCTGATCTAGAGGATAGAATTCTGCGTCGAACCCTACGAGCGCAACCCCGCAATATTGAACGCGCTTGGACTGTGTCGAGTTCTTGTCAAAAAACCGCTTCAGTGCCTCGGTCAGTTCCGGCTTACTGAGATCAGCCTTGTCAGCGAGCAGAATAAGATCGCGTTCGCGTTCCGCACCTTCGTGATCCAGTTCGATGAGGAACGGAGCGAGCGAGCTAAGACACTCCCGAATCGCCGCACCTGGGTCTTTATAGATTTTTGATTCGCCCCAGTAGAGCTTGAGGATACCGTCAGTAGTCACTCCGGCATAGACACCGTCGGCACCGTGATAGTGCATCCTAATGTCGGTCTTCAGGTCCATTTTGCAGAGGATCTGCGGAAGTTTGAGGAAGCGCTCGGCCAGGAGGAACAGTAGCATCTCCCCGCCCTCACCCGTCAGGGCGATGTCAGTGAAGGAGCGTTTTGCCTGCTCGACAAGTGCAGCGACGGCTTCGGTGCTGTTGTACTTAGC
>NZ_JBFRCY010000518.1:0-3402 GCF_052113305.1 Terriglobus sp. YAF25 | reverse complement strand
GTCTTGGATTCTCCGGCGAGCGAGGCCGGCACCTGTGAATGCGTTGCCATTCCGTCTCTGATGATATCAGCCCGTCCGGAAGTAAATGACACTCCCTAATGGTTTGCGGTTGGAAGTTCCCGTTTATCCCAGACCATGGCATCGAATCGGTGRCGGGCGTGGAAGCCGAGATCCTCATACAAACGGACGGCAGAAGTGTTTTCTTCGGTGACCGTAAGGGTAATGGCTTCATATCCACGCTGCCGCAGGCCGGCTGCCGCCTTCTGGATCAGCATGCGGCCATAGCCCTGTCCGCGCAGCCGGGGAGCGATACAGAGCTGCGTAATATGCGCCACGTGGTCGCAGACGCGGGAGCAGAGGATCATGCCCTCGAGCGTGCCTCCGTCGGGGTCGAGCATCACCCAGGACGACTCCGCATCGAAGACACCGCAGCCCGGAAAACGGACGATGTTATGCAGAAAGCGCAACGATCCGTGCAGAGACCGGTACTGGTCGTTGATGGAAGCGTCCAGGTGGCCGCGGTAAGTACGATGGATCAGCTCGCCCGCCGGCTGGAAGTGGGCATTGACCCACTGCCGCAGGGTCAGCTGTTCGGGAAGCCTGTGCTCCGGATGAGTCGCGGGCAGGGCTGCGTTCTGCTTCAGGTCGCAGTGCAGGAAGAGCCGTGGGTGAACGCGGAAGCCGGTAGCCAGAAACGGCGCTGCCAGGGATCCCGCCGGATGCAGCAACAACTGCGACTCCACACGCTGTACCTGCGGCGAGTGCTGCAGGGTCTCGATGAGATGGGTCAGCAGCCGATGCTCGATATCCTTGGCGCTCTCAGATTGCGTGGCGTGGGCGAAGGTATCTCCAACGACGGCCTTATCGCCTTCATAGACGCTGAAGGTATAGCCGCAGACATTCCCATTGTCGAGCGCGACGTAGCCGGGCAGGATGCGGGCATCCAGATACTGCAGCAGCAGCTCGATCGAGGTAGAGTAGTCCCACTCCAGCAGGTCTCTCCACTGCCGCGCTTCTTCTTCCAGAAGAGATCGAAGCTGACGGCCGGAGTAGTGCCGAAGGTCAAGCAGGTCGAGTTGTGCGGCTGCGCTCACAGGTCGTTTGGGYCTTGCAGCAGCTTAGCGGAGTTAACGCCGATTGTGTACGGAAGGTTTTTCCGAAAGGTTTGCGGTCTGGGTTCCCGCGGAGACGCGGTAGACGGCCAGCCCCTGCCACTCATAGAGGAAAAGCGGCGTGTAGAGGCGTCCGGCGAGGATCGTGGAAAGCTGGGGAATGTCGCGTTCGCGCAGGACCAGGATGTGCTGTTCCTGGGGAATCTCGGCGATGATGGTCACCTTCTCCGTCGCACTTTCTTCATGGAAATAATGGCGGAGCGGCTGGTTCCGGTAGAACGCCAGGCCGTAGTCCATATCGCGGCGGATGTGATAGGTCGCCAGCGTGGGAATATCGGGTGCTTCCTGGGCGATACGCTCCGCCAGGGGCCGGGCGGAGTAGTTGGCATCCAGCAGCCAGCCGTTCATCCGCAACAGGAAGAAAAGCATTGCCAGAACCGGCGCCAGGGTGACGGTGCGCAGATACTTTGTTCCCCAGCGGAGGACGGTCAGGCAGATGGCGGCCCCGGTAACCGCTGCCCAAAGTGCCGCCCAGAAGATGGTTTTGGCCGCCGGGACAAAGCGCTCGTAGATCATGTACTGCGGGCAGAGCAGAAGCACAAACGTCATCGTTGAAACGACGAGAGCGTGTCCGCCAAGCATCCACCACTTGAGCTTGTACTGCCGTATGCGGTACAGGTAGTCGCCCGTCAGGATGGTGATGGGTGCGATGGCCGGCAGAATGTAGCCAGGGAGCTTGGAGCCGGAGAAGGTGAAGAAGAGCACTGGGAAGATGGCCCAGATGACCAGGAACTCCGGGAAGGCATCGCCCGGGCGCGTATTGCCGACGTAGCGAACCCGGTTATGGCGTACCCTCCACTCCGCAACCGAGATCTGGATAGAGTCCACCATGGCGCGGAGGCTCATTACCGTCCAGGGCATCAGGCCCAGGATCAGTACGACCAGGTAGTAGTAGATCGGCTGGTGGTGCTGGTAGCGATCGGTAGCGAAGCGCTCAAGATTGTGCTGCAGGAAGAAGAGCCGGTAGAAGTCCGGATTACGGAGCTGTACGGCGATGAACCACGGCAGCACCATCGCCAGGTAGAGAGCCACTCCCGGCAGCCAGATGGTGCGGCGCACGATGTTCCATTCCCGCCGCAAACCCGCAAACAGCAGCAGGATACAGAGGATCATGAAGGGCGCTATGGGGCCCTTGGCCAAGGTTGCTGCCCCGCCGAAGAAGTAGAGGTCGAAGAGCCAGAACTTCTTGCCCGTCTCATACCAGGCGTACCAGCCGAGCATGCCGATGGAAAACGGCGCGGCCAGTTGCATGTCTGTAGAAGCGCCGCGGGCGAAGGCCACCATCGCGATACAGGAGGCGGTAATCAAGGCCGCGTCCAGATGCCCGCCCGGACGGAAACGTCGCATATGCAGGTAGATCAGCAGGATAAGAGCGAAGGTGGCGGTCGTGGAGGGCAGACGGGCCGACCAGTCGGAGATGCCGAACTCTTTAAAGAAGCTCATGGCGCGCCAGTAATAGAGCGCCGGTTTTTCCAGCCAGGGAACGCCGTAAAGAATAGGAGTAATGGCGCCCGCGGTCAGGCAGTGGTAGCTGGCCGTCAGGTCTTTCCAGGCCAGGCTGTGGGGCCGGACGGTGGTGTGCAGGGCGTGGCACTCGGCTGAGTGAACCTGCAGCATCTCGCGGGCTACCTGCGCGTAACGGGGCTCGTCTGCACCGACCAGGCCCAGCTCGGTTCGACTGATATTCAGATGTCCGATGCGGAGCGGAATCAGGCCAAAAGCCAGCAGCCAGGAGGCCACCAGGAAAAGGACAACCAGCTCCTGTGTGGCAGAAAAAGCCTCAGCGGTTCGCAGCCGGTGAAGCCACCGGCGTACGCCATCGTTGGGCGGAGTCATCTCGGCTTTGTCGCGCAATGAAAACTAGGCTAACAGAGTTCGGCTTGAAGGCGTTTGACGACCCGATCAATGACTGTTTCGAGGTCGCCGTCGACTGTGCAGCCGCTGGCGGTCAGGTGCCCGCCGCCACCGAAGTGCTCAGCCACCCGGGCCACATTGGCGCGTCCTTTACTGCGGATACTGAGCCGGAACTGCGGCGGAACTCCGTTCCCGTTGGTCCGTGGCAGCTCCCGCAGGAAAACGGCACAGTCGATGCCTGCGATGGAGATGAGGTAGTTCACCACGCCTTCGCAGTCCTCTTCCTGGGCAGCGCTTTCCAGCATGTCTTCCAGGGTGATCCACGCCCAGGCAAGTTTGTCCTGGATATTAAGTTTGGAGAGGGCGGCTCCAAGGA
>NZ_JBFRCY010000517.1:0-11345 GCF_052113305.1 Terriglobus sp. YAF25 | reverse complement strand
ATGTTGGCTTCCACTGGTTTCTCAAAACCAAGCCACCGAGCCTGGTCCCCGAAGGGGCAGATATCCGCCTCTTGTGGAGTGTGGTCTCGGGCTGGCGTATGGAGCGTGCCGCATGACTGTTCTCACAGATGTACAGCAGTATCCCCTCGGCGAGGTCCACCATCCTACGCTGCATCGCGGACAGGTCCTTTGTGCCATCCTGATACTCGTGGGAATGCCCGCAATCTTGATTCTTGGCCATCAGGCCGGACTTTTGCGGCTTGCATTCCCTGCCCTCAGCCTGATCATAGGTGCGTTTCTACTCTGGCGGTCAAAGCCGCACTACGTTGGCCTCACCTTCTGGTTGTGGTTTGTGACTCCGTTTCTCGGCCGCATGGCAGACTATCAATCGGGATACACACCTGCGAACCCGGTCGAAATTGCTCCCTATCTTGTTGCCGGTCTTGCAGGAATTCCTCTGCTTGCGAATCTGCGATGCCTTACCGACCGGGGTACCGTTCCTTATGCCTGCGCATTGGCGGCAATCTTTTATGGCGCCGTCTTCGGTCTTGTGACCCTTCCACTGTTCAATGTATTACGCGCACTATTGAACTGGCTGGTCCCCGTCATCTTTGGCCTGTTCATCTATCAGAATCGAGAGTTCTACCCAGAGTTCCGCAGGGTGATTGAAAAGTCATTTCTCTACGGTGTACTGATCCTGGGAGCCTACGGCATTTATCAATTCTTTGTCCTTCCAGAATGGGACCGTGGCTGGATGTTGCACGTCCAGATGAATTCCTTCGGCGAAATCGATCCTATGAAGACCCGTGCATTCAGCACTATGAATGCACCGGCCATCTTCGCCGCGGCGATGGCCACCGGTCTTCTGCTGTTATTCAACTCGAAGGAGAAGCTACGCCTGCCGGCTGCGGCATTCGGATTCGTTAGCTTGATCATGACCCTCAGCCGTTCGTCGTGGCTCAGCCTGGTAGCCGGCGGCGCATATCTCCTCTTCCGCCTCGGAATGCGTGCGCGCGTCAATTTCGCGATTGCCTCGCTCGCTTGCATCGCATTCATGCTGGCCGCTACGCAGGTTCCTGGTGTTGATGAAGTTGTTGCAACACGCATGCGTACGTTCTCGCAGCCATCACAGGACGTGAGCTATCTTGCCCGTATTGAAGGCCACCAACGAGCTCTTCGCGAGATTGCTGAGGAGCCCTGGGGTGAAGGCATCGGAAGCACCGATACCAACCACAACACCGAAGGCGACGACGATATGATCGGTCCTCATGACAGTACCTTACTTGAGTTTCTCTATTCCCTCGGATGGGTCGGCACGTTCATTTACCTGTTGGGGCTCGGCTATCTTCTCTTTCAAGTGATCCGCCATAGTCGGCGGGATCCCTTTGTCCTCGCGTCGCATGCGATCCTGATTGGCTTTGTCGCACAGGCCATGCTGAACAGCGTCATGCTGGGCGTCCTAGGCTTCATGGTCTGGACATTTGCATCCATGAGCCTCGCTGCAGCTTCCAGTCCAGAGACACGCGAACGGACGCTCGACTATCAACCCAACCCAACCGCCAGCTACGCAACCACTTAGGAGGGGACATGCGAGTTCTCCATATCCTCAACGACGTAACCGACCAGGGTAATGGCATCGTCAATACCGCAGTCGATCTCGCTTGTTACCGTCGCCGGCATGACAAGCCGCAAAGGCATTGCAGAACTCATCGAGGCGTTTGAGTCTGTCGGACGCAAATTCCCAACGGCGCATCTTTACCTCGTTGGCGATGGGCCGGAACGGAATATCTTCGAACAGCGAGCACAGCAGTCCCTCTTCCATGACCGCATTCATTTCGAAGGGTTTCGGGCAGTACCTCAGGCATACATGCTGAGCGCGGATGTTTTCGTTCTGGCTTCAAGGCGAGAGTCGTTTGGGCTGGTACTGATTGAAGCTCGCCAGGCGGGTTGCGCCATTGTCGCAACCAATGTCGACGGCATCTCCGAAGCTCTGGACGATGGGCGTTCCGGAGTCATGGTGCCACCCCAATCTCCGGAAGCACTCGCCAGAGCCATATCGTCCTTGATCGGCTCCGAGGATGAGCGCGACGCATGGAGAAAACAGGCACTGAACGGAATTGAAGACTATCGTGTCAGTGTCATGGCCGGCGAAGTTCAGAGCGTTTATGAGGAGCTCTCCTTATCGCCGAACATCGACACAGAGTCCAACGTAGTTTGGCAGAAATAAGGGGGTTTGCAGCTCACAGCATGTTCCCATCGAATCCATATCGGAAGACGAATGCAATCTTCGCACGCCGCGAGAAGAATACAGCGTGCCTTGCCTGGTCGGTCATGCGCGACGTTGGAAAGAAAGACGACGCGCCATGCGAGGAGTACTCTCCCTATGAAGATAACGACTGAGGCGACCAGCACGGAAGAGTCGCAGAAACCAAAAAGTACGCGAAAACCGTTGTATGACACTACCCTTCTCCAGGTAACTTCTCCCCGCAACGGAACCAGGCTCGCCCAACCTCCGGGCGCTGATGCTGTCGCGCCCAAAACCGCTATCTCCTCATCCCGGATGAGCCTTATTCCTACCGTCTTCCACGAAGATTGGTGGATGGAGGCCGCCACCGAAGGACGCCATACTACCCTGGAGGTCTCGGCGAATAACCAGACCGTCGGCCGGCTTCCGTTTATGATGAGAAACCGTCTGGGCCTCAAAGGAATCTGGACTCCCCCCTTTACCTACTTTCTGGGACCAGGAATTGATGAGGGAGAAGGCAGTGCAAACACACGCTATCTTCGCAGACTTGAAATTACACGGGAGCTCATTCATAAGCTACCGCCGTCATCATGGCAATGCATTCGCTGCCATGGGGGAACGCCTGACGTAATCCCCTTTCAAGAGCAGGCCTTTCGCACCTATGTGCAATTTACCTATGAGGTGCTGCCGGCCTCGGAGAAAGAAATCTGGCAGCGCATGCGCGACAAAACACGCAATGTAATCCGCCGGGCAGAAGAACAGTTTGAGACGGTTGAGATCCCAGACGCCAATGCCTTTATCCGGCTGTATGAGACGAACCTCTCCTCAAAAAGCGTGCGCAATAAGCTGGATCTCTCCGCCTGTAAAAGGCTTATCGAGGCTGCGCTCCAACACAACCAGGGACGCGTGATTGCCGCCAGAAATCGGACCGGAGAGATCGTGGCCGCGAATTTCTGCGCGTGGGATCAAAAGACGTCCTATTACATCTCCTGTACTCGCAGTGATGCTGCCGGAAATGGAGCGGCAAGCATGCTGGTATGGAAGGCCATCCAGCATGCGGCAAACAAGGGACTGATCTTCGACTTCGCGGGCCTGGGAACATCGGGCAGCATTCTTCACTACACCGGCTTCGGTGGGGTTATTAGCCCCAGGTTTGCGGCCGTCAGGTCTACCCGCCTTGGCCGCGTCATAGCCGGCGTACGGTCACTGCTTACCGAGGATCACTTTTTCTTCTGATCCCGCATCGTTACGCCGATGCTGGAGCATTTTCCCTGTAGGCGTCGAGTAGGGCTCCAGCATCTATTGGGCGTTTTCCGCAAATGAAAACGCCGCCACACGTCACTTTCGGGATACCCAGCAACAGGGAAACGCTCTATCGCGTAACGATGCGGATAACGAGCGGGTGATCCGGAATGGCCAAAGGAATCTTCGCGGTATCCTTCCATTCCTTCAGCGGATCACCCTGTACTGAGGGCTCGTAGAGAACGAGGCGACGAGCGGCACCCGTCAGCGCCAATGTTGTTGCGATGGGTGAATTCGAAATGTCCTTCTGCCAGAAGGTGTCGTAGCTTGGTGTCTCCTGCCAAAGCACAAGATCGAACTCCCCGCTCGATTTCTCGAGCAACACATGATGGATGCGAGAGTCTTTCGATTCGAGCGACCAGGCTAACGAATGAAGGCGAGCAGGTGTGGCCGTGTCGTTCAGCTCTTCGATAAGTCTCTTTACTGCGATGAATGCAGGCTTCTCAGACCTGTCAGCGCGAATCAGTCCCCAATGCAGTTGATTGTTCGCAAGACCCGGGTCAGCCGTCTCATCCAGCAATTCATAGAGATATGTCCGTTGAATTCCCCGCGAGAAGTGCTCAAGAAACAGCCGTGGGATGTATTTCGACGAGGCCAATTCCGAGACAGCAGGCTGATCCGTGTGGTCGTTCAGAGCATTGTGGTAACCGGTTTCTGTAACGACAATGTTCTTCGCCCCGGACACATTCTTTGCGAAGTCCGTCTGCTCTGGAAAGACGTGCGACGGCATCTTCCCCGCGGGATATGGGTGAAGATTCCCAGCATCAATAGAGTCAGCGAGGTTCCCCAGCTCTGACCCGCGTTTTGCGAAGGCCAGCGATGGGCCGATGATCTGGAAACGATTGCCGCCTGCGAGTGATCTTGCTGAACGAAAAAGGGCTTTGATGTAGTCGCGGTCTGTAGAGGTCCAATCGGACTGTCCACTGATATCCATCTCGTTCGGCCCTTCGAACGCTTCAATCGAATGATTCGATAATTGGTCCGCCTCTTCCAGTATCTCTGGCCTCACTGGGCCAAGATTGTTCCGCGGATCCACAACCGCATCGAACCGAATGCCGAGAGCACCAAGCTCCGCCCAGCGGCCGTACATAAGACGGTTATAGCCAGGATCCTGAAAATGTACGCCGTCACGCAAATGTCGGATACCGCTCATTTGTAATTCATTTTTGACAAAAGAAAAATTGCCATACTCGCGGTCGAAATAGTTCAGATGTGTATTCAGCGCATATCTAGTAAAGGTCTCCGTGTCCAACCGATCACGCCCTCACCGCATCTAACCGCAAAAGTAAGAGTGGGCCATGTTAAATATTTAGATGCGTGAATCACACGCACTGGGACCCCTTGGCTGCCGCGGTTTGCCCAACAGGGCGAGGAGGAATATGGCAGCGATAGATGTAGTCATTGCTGATAATCAACCAATGTCTCTTTCAGGTCTGAGAAGTGCAGTAGCTGATCAATCCGATATAAGGATTCTTGCAGAATGTCAAAACCCAGAGCGGCTCCTTGATGCGGTACGAAATAATTCACCGCACGTGTTGCTGGTAAGTGCAGAGATTCTTCGTGAAGAACTGAAAGAGTTGGAGCTCCTCGTCAGCGAAATCGAGGAGACCCGAGTCATTGTTGTCACGAATCGAAAGGATATGGCCTTTCTTGAAGGCGCCTTGCGATGCGGAGCCAAGGGTGTCTTTCAGCGCGAGTGGCCCATCCAGCAGATTCCAATGGCCATCCGTAAGGTCATCAACGGCGGGGTCTGGCTGGAGCAGGCAGCTGCAGAGCGCATGCTTGAACAGGTTCTTACAAGGCGTCAGGTTCCCGATGCCGATGAATGCAAGGTCGCGTCTCTCACACCGCGAGAGCGTGAAGTCGTCGAACTCATCTGCCAGGGCCTGCGCAACAAGGAGATTGCCGATCGGCTTCATATCAGCCTTGCTACTGTCTCGCATCACCTGACTTCTATTTTTCGTAAACTCGAAGTGGACGATAGAACGTCCCTCGTAATCTACGCAGCCAAGCAGCGCCTCGTGATCTTCTAGCATATTCCTGCTATAACCCATTAACTGCAAGGACCTGACACCAGCCGGCGGGCTTGGCGTCAGGTCATTTGTAGATATGTAGATATGTTGATCTCCCATCATGCCGCTACAGACCGGCTCCTGGAGATTTCCGCTACAGTCTTGGATACTCTCTCCGATCTATCTTTGAGTGCCAGGTCGGCTTGCGCGACAATGCCGATACAACGGCCCTCGCCATCAACGATAGGAACACGGCGAATCTGATGCTTTTGCATTGCATCTTCGCAGTGCTCCAGGTTCTCGCCGTCGCGGCAGGACACCGGATTCTGGCGCATATATCTCTGGATTGTCGTGCTTTTAGGATCGAGGCCTTGAGCAATGACCGAACAACAGAGATCGCGATCGGTAATGATCCCTGTCAGCGTACGGGATTGCTGATCGGTAACTACGGGGAGAGCTCCAACATTCTGTTCGCACATCAACTTCGCCACATGTTGTGCTGTATCTTCCGGAACACAACAGATGGGATTGGATGTCATCACTTCTCTCACCTTCATAATTTCCTCCCGATTCCATGACTTCTCGGGAATTCCATGGAATTTGACTCGCAGGTGCGTAGGTTACTCGGATGCGATTGTTGCGGATTGCGTTTTGTTGGGAGCGGAGTTTTTGTGAGGTTCCAGGAAGCCAGCAAAGCCCTCGATCAAAGGCTCATGGCATGGCTGCCTTCTTGTGTTTCGTGCGCTCTATTTTCCGACGCGGATCACAATCTTTCCGAACGCTCCACGGTACAGATACTCATATGCTTTGAGGGCGTCTTCGAATGCATATACAGCATCGATCACAGGACATATAGTGCCTCGTTCATCTCTTCGAAGACGCGACGCGGGCCAGTGACCATTCCCCGGATTGCAGCCTGCTTTTGCAGGAGCGTCAAGATCGGGATCTCCGAGGTAAATCGGTCCAACTTGCAGATCACCGAAATCGGGCCCCGGGTCGCATCACGTCCGTGTCCTGCGGGAGTCGGGAATTATGGCTACCACGCGGCAAGGAACAGCGCTGCTGAATACCCTTCGCCGCAAAGATCTGGATGCGCGCTTCCCTAACCTTATCGACGCGGTTCTTCAGCGCCCTGCGAGCACAGCAAAGAAGAAGGTACGCTGGCAGGTAAGTATTTCGCAGAAACGCTGCGGCATTCTATAATCGGTTCCACGAGCGGGAGTAGTTCAGTGGCAGAACGTCAGCTTCCCAAGCTGAATGTCGCCGGTTCGATCCCGGTCTCCCGCTCCAGAAAGCTAGCATAGATCTCTTTTACTGAACGGTTTCCGATTGAGCTTCGGGACCGCAAAGAGATGCCCTTCGAAGAGGCCCGAGCAGGCTAGTTACCGGCGTACCGAGCTTACCTTCGAGGAGTAGCTTTGTTGAGCAACCCATAGACATCTAGCCGGCCGCGAGCACCGATAAATATGCGGCCATCCGCAACCGTAGGCATGCAGAAACGAACGGTCATATCGGCGCGGTCGCGGTTGCTGTTTTGTTCGCTGTTGTAGAGTTCATGCGAAATATCGTTCGCATCGTATGCATGCAGGACCGCAGCCCTGTCCATGTGTGCCTCGTTCCACTCCTTTGTGGAGACGACCCATAAAATTGCATTCTTCGTCCCATCGGCCGAGACGATTGGTGTCGCCGCCGGTGACAGCATCTTGGCGGTCGCGCCCTTAAGAACGAGCTTGCCCGCCTGGAGCGCAAAGTCGCGGGTTATGTAGCTTCGATCTGTCAAAAAGATGTGGCCGTTCCAATATGCCGCGGCTCCATACGCGCCCTTCTCATTGATGATGGTCTGCACAACGTCGGTATCGGAACCCTCGTGAAACTTTCCGAGCTTGTCACGATTGAGCAGGTAGAGTTTGCCCTCTTTCCCGGCAATTACGAGCAGATGCGGATGAGCCCCCATTTGCGCCGGAAGCAAGACTGGTCCCTGACTTCCGAGATCCTGATCTTTAGAATCCAGAATCTTCTGATTGAAGGGTGTGAAGTAATCACGCACCACGAAGTTCGGACCATCCAGGCGCAGCTTCAATAGGCTATCGCCGAAGTTTCTGCCATTCGCGTTCGCCGCGTTGAAGTCGCCGTTGCCGGTAACAACATAGATGTTGCCTCCCTCATCGGCCGAAGGTCCTGCATCGGACTGCCAGATTCCAGCCTTCGCGCCGTCCGGAGAGGTGTTCAGCACAGCGCGCTGTCTCAGGGTGTGGGCATCGTACGCCATGATCCAGCCGTGATAGGGACCGAAGTCGCAGGATGAAGCCCAGGTCACATACACTTCGCCACCAACGAGCAGCAGCGCGGCACGCGGGTTCTCTTTGAGCGGATCGAAGCTGTGCGGTTATGTCACGCTGTGGGTTGATAAACGTGGTCTTCCACAAGGGAGCATCGACCGTACCGTTCACATCGAATGCATAGACGCTATCGTGTGCCGTCGCGGCAAAGACCACATCGCGCTTCCCCTTTCCAGGAATCGCAAGCGAGGGCATGTACAGAGGCTGGGCAAAAACATCCCCATCCACAGTTCTGGAAAATAGTTTCCCGAAATCGCGAGCGTTTACATTCGATGGTTTCAGAATCGTCTCGTGGAGGTCTGCGCTGGTTCGGAAATTATCGTACTGAGCCGTCAGAACCTGCGCATGATTTGCCGCTTGCAAACCAACCAGCACAAGCAAAGAAAGGGTGAAACGACGCTCTATCATAGCAACCTTCTCCGGGATCGAGCCTTGTCAGTTAGTTTTAGCGTTTACCGCGGTCGACGCATCTGCAGGGCAGGCGGCTTGGCCCCTTTATAGGTAATATACTACATAGGGTATGAACACAACGGGATGCAAGCGAGTCCAAAGAAATCTGTCGGGACACTTGTTACGGTTGCGGCGTCGTTGAGGTTCCGGTAGCGCCGCTGCTTCCACTAGCCCCACTGCTTCCCGTACTCCCGGTCGATCCGGAAGAACCCAGGCTTCCTAAGGAGCCGCTACTCGGCGCGCCTCCCAGAAGGCTTGCCTGCGCCCGCAGCTGTTCCACCCTGGGATCGTAGGTAAACTCCCAGTCCTCGTATTTCACTTCATCCCCGTTGATCGCCAGCAGTGACGGTCCGGTCTTGGAGGTCCCTACACCGACAATTAGGCCACCGGTTCCCTGCAGGCTTGATGCGCTCTGGCTGCCGATACCGCCAAAGGGGCTCGTGCTTCCCGTGCTGCCAGTGGCTCCGCTCGCTCCCGTCGCGCCAAGTCCTGGACTTGCACCCAGGCCTGGATTGGCAGTGGTGTTGACGCCCCCGATATTCGAGCCCATTCCTGAGGCTGCCCCCAGACCGCCGCCTGTAGGCGCAAGCGGCTTGCCGAAGAAGCCCTTAATCTGCGCCTTCGCCTGGCCGAAGTGGATCAGGCGCCAATCATCCTTACCTGTCAGAGGATCGACATAGCGCCGCCGCAGGAAGCGCTGATTATTTGTATTCTCGAGCTGATCGATCGAGGCCGGATAATGGCCAAGCTTAAGGTAGTACAGCCGAATCGCACGCTGGTACTGCTGCGCACGGTGCATGGACTCGAGCTCTTGATCGCGCCGCAATGATTTCAGCATCGTCGGCGCGGCTACTCCAAGCGTCAACAGCACAATGAAGATGATCACCAGCAGACCAACCAGAAGATAACCGTCTTCGTTGGTCCGCTGCTTCGTCATTGCGTCACCAGGGGAAGGGTCTGCTGGTTATTGTTGGTCATGTCCATCACCACGGCAGAGGTAGCATTGACCGTCACTACCTTATAACGGCGCGCAACCACATCGCCGGATCCCGCCAGAAAGACATCATCCCCCTGCAGCAGGAATGCCTGACGCAGCCCATTGGACCGTGTCGCTACTCCGAAGAAACGCAGGTTGATCGGCGGAGGCGGCGGTGGCCCAACTGGTGCAAGATTCACCGGTTGCGTTATCGGACGCGGTGGAGCAATGGGCTTTGGAATGTTCGCCATCGGTGGAGGCGCTGACGTCATCGAAAAGATATTCCGCCCAGAGCCCGAATACTCCAGCGACYCCGCCACCTTCATCGCTTCCATATGGAGCGTGGGATCAAGCTGCGCCGCCGTCGTGCCAACCTTCTTCGCGGAGGAACCCCCTGTGGCTCCTCCGCCTTTACGGCCTGTATTCGCAGCAGTTCCACCGTTAGGCGTCAGGTCACGAATGACCGGAGCGGCAGGTGGGGCAGTAGTTGCCGGCGAACTAAGAAAGTTGTCCCAGATGATATAGCCCAGGCAAATCACCGCAACAGCGCCCAGCGTTCCGGCAATGGCGACCTTCTTCTTATCCTCAGCGCCGGACTTCATGACCTGCCTCCTGCTGCTTGGTGCTGACCTCTTTCGTACCTGTCTCCTGTTTGATATCGGACGGCAGTGGCTTGCGTAGATACGTCGTCACACGCAAACGCAGATTCACCACAGAGGTTGCCGGCGCATTGTTGTTATTCCCTCCGCCCGCCTGCCCTGTAAACGTCACTGCACCGATCACGAAGAAGGTCTTGTCCCGCTCCACTGAATTCAGGAACTGCATCAGAGGACGATAGTCTCCTGAGAGCGTCATATCCATCCTGATCTCGACCAGATCAGGATCAGGCGAATCTTCCGCAGGGGTCTCGGTGTACTGTACCCTCGTCAGACGGACATTCTGCTTCTTCGCGAGTGCACCCAGCTCCGCCAATACCGGCGACCACGCATAGGACAAGCGCTGCTCGGTAAACTTGTCAGCATCAGCACGTGCAGTGCTCAGTTTGTCATCCAGCCCACGCAGCGGTTGCGCCGCAATATCGGCAGTCTTCAACGCCACCTGTTGCTGACTCACTGCGTCGCTGCCGCTCTGACGAAGCTTGYTCCATGCCAGGAAGAGATGCACCGCAAGATAGATATTCAGAGCCAGCAGCACCATCACGCCTGCAATATGGAGGTTCACAGGAGACAGGGCCGCCGCCACGCGGCGCGAATTCACACTGGGAGTGACGGTAGATGTACTCATCGCTTCACCCCTCCCTGGTTGATTCCTGGCGTAACTGTTTTCGGCCGCATCGCTGTACCCGGCCCAGCAGGTGGACCTGACCTGATCGGCATCCCCGGCCCGCTCGGCGCATTCACAGGCTTTGCGGGAAGCTTTCCAGGAGTGCGGATTGCCGGCTTCACCGTTGTAACGTCCTTCTTCGCCTTCGCCGTATCGTCCTTCTCTGTGTCTTTCTTCGCTTCGGTACGCGGAGCCAGCGGGTTATAGCCGGACAGGATATCGAACTCTACATTGCCCATCGCTGCCAGCTGATAGGCAGGCTGATTGCCTGACGTCTGCAACGATTCGCTGGCCAGGCGAGGCTCGGCAAACCGTCGCGAATGCTCCAGGTTACGAATCAGTTCTACCGCCTTGTCGCGGTCTCCCATCACGCGCAGGCGAATATGCACCTCGCCATCGCTACCGATCTGCGGTTCGATGGATGACACCTGTACTCCTGCTGGAAGCACATTTTCCAGGTCCATCATCACAGCGGTCCAACTGAAGCTCTTGCGCAGGAACAGCTCATTCAAAAACCGGGAGCGCTCCAGCGCCGCCGCATTCACCGGCTGATGCATACGCGCCTCATTCCGGGAGCGCTCTCGCTGCAGATCTGAAGTCTTGTTCCGCAACGTTGCCAATTGTCCCTGTGCGACATCCGCCTTAGACGACTCCATATACAGCAAACCACCCAACGCAGCCGCTGTTACCCCCAGTAC
>NZ_JBFRCY010000516.1:0-3418 GCF_052113305.1 Terriglobus sp. YAF25 | reverse complement strand
GGGAGATTATCTGCCGGCCTATGCAGGAAATCTGGATATCATCAACTGCGCGGCAATCGCCACGGCGGAGCATTATGCCAAAGCAAGAACGTAGCATCCTTATCTGCGATCCGACTCTCCGCGATGGCAACCACGCGATCCGGCACCAGCTCAGCGTGGAACAAATCGCGGCATATGCTGCCGCCGCCGATGCTGCCGGAGTGCCTATTGTTGAGGTTGGCCATGGCAATGGCCTTGGCGCTTCCTCTTTGCAGGTTGGCCTGGCAAAGGCGGATGACAAAAGCGCTTTAGAAGCCGCTCGCAAGGCGTTGACCAATTCAAAGCTTGGCGTCCACGTCATTCCAGGATTTGCCACAATTCATCGGGATCTGCGGCTGGCGATAGATGTCGGCGTAGATGTATTTCGTATCGCCTCACATTGCACCGAGGCTGATATCACAGAACGTCACATCTCCTTCATCAAGGAAAACGGCCGCGAAGTGTTTGGTGTGTTGATGATGACGCACATGGCTTCGGTGGAAGTTTTAGTGGAAGAAGCTCTAAAGATGGAAGCATATGGAGCCGAAGCGCTGATCATTATGGATTCTGCAGGTGCCTATTTGCCTGCTGAAGTGACAGCGCGCATTCAAGCACTTGTGGATGCGCTTGGCATTCCGGTCGGATTTCATGGACATAACAATCTTGGAATGGCGGTTGCAAATTCACTTGCTGCCATCGATGCAGGAGCGTCCATTCTGGACGCGACAGCTAGAGGATTTGGCGCTGGGGCGGGCAATACACAATTGGAGACACTGATTGCCGTTCTCGAGAAGCTGGGCATACATACCGGCATTGATCTGTACAAGATTCTTGATGCCGGCGACCTCTCTGAAAAGCGCTTGGTCGAATCCCTGCCGACAATTTCTTCTGTGAGTATCGTCAGTGGATTGGCCGGTGTATTTTCCGGCTATGTGAAACCAGTCAACCGCATTGCCGCGGAATACGGTCTCGACCCAAGAGATATTTTTTTTGAGCTCGGCCGCCGAAAGGTTGTGGCTGGGCAAGAAGACATGATTATTGAAGTCGCGAATGAATTGAGTGGAAGAGGCTGAGATGAGTGAAGAGTTGCAGATGCGACAGCAATTTCTGCAGGACGATCTGAAGCGGGTCGTAACGCCGATTGATCTCTCAAAGCTTGAGAACAGCTGTGTGTTGATTACCGGCGCATCGGGATTCATGGGGATCTGGATGACGGAGGTGTTCACTTACCTCAGGCGTGAACGGAAGTTGAACGTCAAGCTGCTTTTGCTGGCGACAGATTTCGGCTATGCGCGAAAGTCCGCTCCACATCTTTATGAGAGCGAACAGAACACCATTATTCAGGATGACATTCGGTCGGTGCACGAGCTGCCTGCGAATGTGAACTGGATCATCCACGCAGCTGCTTCGCCCGATTTACGAGTACATAACTCACAGCCGATTCATGCGTCGCGGACGATTACGCAAGGAACGCAGACGATACTGGAGTGCGCGTCACGTCTACCTGCCTTGCAAGGCCTTCTAAACGTGAGCTCGGGGTATGTATACGGCTATCACTCTGAGGATGAGGCTGTAACAGGACGCCGCTTTGAAGGCTTCGACCCGAACAGCTTTTCAACCGCATACGTTGAAGCAAAGCGTTACGCGGAATCTTTGTGCGCCATCTATCGCAATCAGTATCGGATGCCTATTCTGAATGTGCGCCCTTTCTCATTTGTAGGTCCGTATCAACCAATCGATGCACCATGGGCGGTCAACAACTTCATCGGGAATGTCACAGCCAAGCAGCCGATCCGGATTCAAGGAGACGGCACTGCAGTCCGTAGCTACATGTATGGCGCCGATATGGCTTGGTGGCTGCTCAATCTCCTCATATCCGGTGAGCCGGGAGCGAGTTACAACCTGGGAAGTCCGGAGGGTATCTCTCTTCTAAATCTCGCTGAGAAAATCCGGACTCTGGCAGCAAGTGACGTGGCTATCAACAAGGGCAAGCCCATGCTCAACGCTAGGAAATCGTATTTCGTGCCGAACGTTGACGATGTGGAGAGGGAATTTGGTCTCGAACTTCGGTTCGGCCTGGACGATGCGCTAGCACGAACGATCCGTTGGCATAACCAGATTCGGGCGTAGCAAAGCCATCGAAACTTTTGTCTTTTGGTGTTCTAACTCCACCCCTGACACTACGGCGTGATGGAACTCTCAAAAGAAGTTGGGCTAAGGCTTCGATTCCGGCTGCGCAACTTCATCCGTCACTTTTAGGTGATAGGCCTCGGCCAACGTGCGTTTGAATTACCTCGGCCAGTTCAGTGTGAGACAGAGCCTACATCTCTGCCCTAGACACGCATCGGGCACGGTCATGAACAAGCTTCTGCTGCGCATCGACTGAGTTGCAAACCTCTCCAGAACGGAAGTGAATTCAACGTTGCCCTAGGGTGTGTCGTCAAACTCCTGTCGCCAGCGTTGCGTCGCAACCCGAAGGGCCGGGGCAGATTTTCTTCACCCCAGCCAGCAAAGCTGACTGGGGACCCCGATTCCCGATCTCTTCGTCACTCGTCGTTCCAGTAGGCCGGCTACAGTTCTCTCCTCACTCCTCGATCTCGTAAAAATCTGCTCCCGGCGCTGACGGCACGAGTTTGACGACACACCCTAGGTTGGTGGTGCGTCCTGGGCATCGAACGGGGCACGTTCCTGTTTCCATATATCCCACACATACGTTGGGTTCTGGAGCAGGCGTACGCAACGATTCCAGCGAAGGATAGCATCGTCGTTTCCAGCCGGACGGACCTTTTCAGCTTCTGCGAAAAAGTGCAGCGCTTCTTCAAAAAGCACCAGCAGCATCTCCGGTGGTTGTCCTGCGCTGAGCTGTGCTTTTGCGCGCCGTTCGGACAGAATCCCAGAGTAGTAGAGTCGCTCGTAGGGGTCGTTGAGCTGCTGGAAGGTCAGTTCCGTTTCGCGGTAACGATCGGACGAGCCCCCGGTGAACTGATCCGTAAGAGTGAGCCCGAGTAAACGCAATGCGCGTTGGTGCTGAGGTTCGATGGTCAGGATATCGCGACAGATCGACTCTGCTTCTTCTGGTTCGTTAAGCGAGCGGTAAAGTTCCGCCTTCGCGATAGCCTCGGCGATCCCCGCTGTTGAAATGCGTTTGAGTTTGTATTCCATGGCGCTTCCTCCACGCCTAGACTTTTTTTGCGCTGCGGATTTTGCGGACGAGCATGAGCAGCGGGTCATAGAACTCGTCCACCACTCGCTCCTTGAGCGGAATGATGGCATTGTCGGTGATATGGATGTCTTCGGGGCAGACCTCGGTGCARCACTTCGTGATGTTGCAGAGGCCGATGCCAAGCTCCTCCTTTAACACGTGTGCCCGGGAGACGCCGTCGAGCGGATGCATCTCAAG
>NZ_JBFRCY010000515.1:0-3419 GCF_052113305.1 Terriglobus sp. YAF25 | reverse complement strand
CTGTAGACCTTCACGTTGAAGAACTGCCGGGCGCCTCCTGCCTGCCAGACAATGAGCGTAGTCTCTCCAGGAGCCTTGCCATTGATCATGACCTCGGAAGGACTTACTGCGGTAGCTTCGGCGACGTCAGCGGAGCCAACTGCGACCCGCGTTACCGAACGAAGACTGTCAACCAGTACGGACTTGCCGACGGAGACTACCAGATCATTTGCAGAATCCTGCGTTGAGGCTCCGGTAGCAGCCGCGGGTGTTCCACTCGCCTGTGCATACGCAGGCGTTCCGGCACAGACGGCACAAGACAGAAAAGATAAGCAAGCGATAATAAAGGTGTCTCTCACTTTTTAACCTCATCTGAGACAAATTTTTCTTCCGTACGTTTTGATCCATTGAAGACTTGAACGAGATAGACCTGTGGGGCCGCTGTACGAACCACGCGGGGCGCTGATACTGTTCGCGGCTTCGGTGGCTCGGGGCTGTTCTTATCGGCGAAGAGGTTCGCCATCACCGTGCCCGGAGGCTGAGCGATCTGGGTGTCGAGAGGGTTTCTCAGGACCAACTGGATGTGGGTCTGGTTACTTGCCAGACTGAGGTTCTCTGCCTGCTCCGGAGTGACCAGAAGGTTGACGACCTGCACCGGCTTCGGCTTTCCTTCCTGATCTTTCTGGATGTCCGTGCCTGCGGATAAAACCTCGATGTTCTGTAGCAGTGTCTTCACCTTCGGGCCCTCAACCGGATTTGGTGTTCCCGGCGGGTTTCCTGAGATCAAAACGTCGACGCGCATGCCAGGTGTCACGAAGCCGGCAACGCCGACGACGTCATCCACCTTGACGGCGCATGCGCGCATACCGGGGCTGATGGTTGCAGCCAGTCCACCACCTGAGCCCGATGCGGCCAGGCGGCTATCGAGTACAGGCTCGTTCTGGTAGAGATTGGAGACTACTCCTCTACCGACTGCGTCCTTGAGATTGAGAATTGCTCCCTTGGGTGCAGGCGAGGCAATCTCAGAGAAAGTTACGTCGACGTCGCGAAGGACACTGCCCAGCTTGATATCTGTGGTTGCGACAACGACGCGCGTCATATTCGAGTGCGACGCCAAAACGCGTTTCCCAACCAGGCGAGATACAAGCAAGCTGCAGATAGCCGCGACGATGAATGCACTGAAGAGAATGACTACCACTCTTTTATTCATTGGGCTGAACCTATCCGAAGGCAGATTGTGAGTCGCTTGCCTTCGGAACCCAATGTCGCAATTGCTATGCCAAAAAAGTCATAGCTTGCCTGCCAAAAGGCGACGGAAGTGTGACCATCTGTATACCAATGGCAAAGCTGGTGTCATCGCGTAGATACAGGGTGTCCATTTTGCGTGATTTCAAAGAGGATCGGGTTGGTCTGGGAATTGCACTTGTTTGACACATTGCAGTTGTCCAAAATCGCGGAGCCAACCATCATGAGGCCGAGTACGCTTACGACGCTTTTCTCTGAACAGCCTTCTTCCAGCACTCCTCCATCTGCAGCTGTGATCTCGTTTCTGCTGCATGGGATTGGATTTGCCGTTCTCTTCACGGCTTCGCGGCATGTGCTTCGGCTTCCCTATGCGCCTGTTGCAGAACGCTATACCGTCCGGCTCCTGAAAAATACCCGGGTCGACGAGTTCCGACGGCTGACAATCAACGGCAGCGAGATGCAAACGGCTACACACGGCGAAGCTCACAAGCTGATGGCCGGCGGCGCCGCGCCGGTGATGTCGGCTCCGGTTCAGCCGGCGCAGCCATCGCAGTCTCAAATGCTGCTGCAGCCAGATGCTCCGCCACGTCTCGTCGTGAAAGAGCCTATGCCAATTCCGCTCGTCCGGTTGTGGTCTGCGGAGGAGACGCCGAACCGAATCCTTGTTGCTCCACCTTCGCAGGAGATTACTGTTGTGACGACGCGGCCCGCGCTGATCAAGCCGAATCGGGAGCCGAATCTGGCCGACGTCAGCATGACGATGACCCCTTTTCCTGTCCAGGCCCCGATCTTTCCTGCAGGCACAACATCCCCGATCATTGTGCGTAGTGCTGAACCGGCGCCACAACAGATTCCGATGACAGCCTCTACCCAGATGGAGCAGCCAACGCCTGCGCAGGTAATTTCGTTGTCGGCGTTGCAGAGCGATGGTCCGGTGGCTATTCCTCTGACGAATCAAGCCGTGGTGGCGAACGCTCACGATGGGCTTACACCCGGCCGTCCAGACAAGGCCATGGTCAGTGGTAGTGGCGGTGCCACCGGAGATCAAAATGGTAAGGGAGCAGGAGCCGCAGGCACGCCGACAATCGCGCAGGCCAGCACTCCTGGCGCTGCGGATCAGAACGGTGCAGTGGCTGGTTCAGGAGTAAATGACAAGCCGGCACTGACTCACATCACGCAGCCGAAAGACGGCAAGTTCGGTGTCATCGTTGTTGGATCGCCTTTGGCGGAGCGTTATCCGGAGATCGAAGGTGTTTGGCACGATCGCGTGGTGTACACAGCGTATCTTCGTGTTGGCGGGAGTAAGAGCTGGATCCTGCAGTACTCTCTTCCACCAGCAGGAGAGACTGCAGTCAACAGCACCGCACGGCCGGACGCGCCCTGGCCCTACGATATGCTGCGGCCTCATCTCGCTTCTACTGACTATGACGCAGACGCGATCCTCATTCACGGGTTCATTAACATGACGGGTCGTTTCGAAAAGCTGGCTCTTGTCTTTCCCGCAGGATTCCAGCAGGCGAAGTTCCTGCTGGATGCCCTGCAACAGTGGCAGTTCCGGCCTGCGCTGCAGGATGGACATGTTTCGATGGTCGAAGTCCTGTTGATCATTCCTGAGGAAGCAGAGTAGTGAGTAGGCAGAAACGATATCCTCTCGTTGCATCATTCTTCGTGTGAGTAAAGGCGGCGACTGGTTGGAGTTCTTTCCGAGTGTGAGATCTGGCGTATCGGTAAAGCGCCAAAGGCGCTTCGTTTCGCTTAAGGGCACGGCTCCACAGGCTGCGGAAAAAGGCCTTGGCCCGCGGGCAATTTTGTATAGGTGAAATGTTCGAGCCTCGCTCGAATCGGGTGGGAGCAGCGCCGTCCCCTTAAGTAATCACTTCGCACCTGCGATGCGAAGTGGTTGTACTATGCGCCGCGATCTACAGATCCTACCCAAGATGTCACGAACTTTAGAAACAGCACACTAGTAAAACGAGGGCGTATCGACAGATCTGTCGATACGCCCTCGCTTCGCGGTCACTACGTGTGCCAGCCTACTGCACCAGTGCGACCTCATTGACGTTATAGATTGCAAGGGAGCTGAGGTTCATCGTGATGGTGCCATTGCCACCCAGTTGCAAGGCTCCAACGATGATCTCTCCTTGAACCAGAGTGCCGCTTCCCGACCCGCCCTGTAGATTGAGCTGCTGGAACTG
>NZ_JBFRCY010000514.1:0-3423 GCF_052113305.1 Terriglobus sp. YAF25 | reverse complement strand
ACCTCATTCCATAATCCTGCACCGGATCAAGACATCGCGCCCGCAATCCCTCACCTAAGGTGATCGCTGCCGCAGCGCCTGAATAAGCTCTTCCACTGGCGTGGCCTGACCTTCGGAAACTCAATACCATGAACGTGCGGCATGGACAGAATCTCCTCTGACTCACATTGCGAGGAAATCACTAAAAGAGGCATAAAGGCCGAACGCCGTAAGCGCTTACGGCGTCCTTATACTTTTCCTCTGTCATTGGTTTGCTCTCAGTGAGAATCATTGCTGCCGGCGCGGTGACTGTCCGAGGCAAGCGTCTTCTCGATGGCCTTCTCGACCAAAGGCTCCATCAACACATAGCCTTCAGCCGTAGGATGAAGACCATCTTTCGTAATCTCCGCACGCAGACGATCTTTCCCATCGGAGACAGCGTTGTAGAAATCCACATATTCGTAGCCGCGCTGTTTCGCTTGATCCTTCAGCCAACTATTCAGTTGCAGGATCTGGTCCGGAGGCCTGGTCTCAGTACGCTTTTGGTAGACATCGCTTACGGGCAAGATTGAGCAGACAACCACGGGAATTTTATTGGCCTGCGCCAACTCGAAGATGCTGACGAAATTGCCTTCGATAAATCCCAGCAGGTCAGGAACCTTGAAGGTGGCCAGATCATTGGTTCCGGCAAAGATCACCATCGCCGCAGGCTTCAGCGCGATCACATCAGGGCGCATGCGGATCAGCATCTGTGGCACATTCTGCCCGCCGATACCGCGGTTGATCGGAATGAACTTATCGTGATCGTGGTGAAAGTAGCTGCTGACCTTCTCTCCACCCCAGTTGTGTGTGATGGAGTCGCCCAGGAAGACGACGCGCGGTTTCGCATCATTACGCTGCATAACCCTGACATCATCTTCCGCGTACCAGGATATGGCCGCCCAGTCCGGGAGGCGCTGTTTCAACCGCTGGACATCTGCGGCGACGCGTTGCACCTCCTGCTCCATACGCTGCACTTCGTTCACTCCGGTTGCCGTGGGAGGAGCATTGTCAGCGACAGGTGCGGGCACAGTCTGTCCACGGGCAAACGAGACCGCAAGTCCCAGCAGAAGGAGAGTGAGAGTACGCATGAAGTTACCTTTCAGTTAAAGCACTTGTTACTGGGTATCGCGGCGTTTTCATTACGGAAAACGCCCGTAGATGCGGAAGCCCTACTCTACACCTACGGGGAAAATGCTCTAGCGTTACCACGCTATGGTTCCGGTGTGACGTTGTCAACGGCGCCCATGTCCGGCCACAGATTCGATCCACCCAGCGGAGCTATCGCATACCATCAGCTTCGGCTCCCGAACTATTGCTAGGGCGTCTCGGCAAATTCGCCTTGACTGCGGAGTTATAGAGCGGGCCTTCAGCCCTTTGTTTTTCTATGGGCAGTAGACCTGGGGCGTTGCCCGGCTGATATAGAGCGCGCCTTCAGCGCTTGACCACCTAGCAGTGCAGCCGCGGTCCTCACGGCTCCCACCAATTCGAGCTACGCTCGAATGTCCCACATATCATCGTCGCGGGACATGGATGAACCTTAGATCAAGATCCGCTCTGCCAGGCGCGCCATCTGCTCCACTGCATCCTCGGTCGTCATTCCCTCGGAGACGAAAGTGTCAAAGAACTCGAACGAGGTGAAGGTGTATAGGGCTGCGGCTGCTTCGTTGGGCGGCAGCGCCATTGCGCTTGCAAAGCGATTGGCTAGCACCTCAGCCGCGCCACGACGGCGAGCGTACCGGGATGAGACGGCCTGACCGAAGGCAAGGTCCAGAGCGGCGATGCCGTGAATACGGCGTATCAGCACACGTTCGTTACGCCAGAACCGTGTAAACACACGGACAAATCCGCGCACGGCAATACGTGCATCGGTTCCATGCATCACCTCACGCATCTCCTCAATACCGGCGCCGAGAGCAATTTGATCGAACAACGCGGCGATGATGCCCTCCTTGTTGCCAAAGAGGTTGTTCAGCGTCTGCCGGGAGACACCGCTCTTCGCCGAGACGTTTTCCATGGTGAACTCGGCCGCACCACCCTTCTCCAGCAACTTCCGCGCTGTTCGCAGCACTCGCTGCCGGGTGGTGTCAGACTGCACCGCCCGTTGCCCCAGCGTATACGGACGTTTGGCTGGCGGCGGTCGTCGGGATGGCATGGGGGTATTCTAGAGCCGAAAATTTAACTGGACAAGATGTCTATCTAAATTCTAGAGTGTTATCCATGTCGACCGTGCCCTTGTCTTCACCCACAACACGGTTTCCACGATGGTTGCGGATCTTCTTCTGGTTCTGCATTGTGATTGCCGTTGCCGTGGTGACGCGCCGGGTCGTCTCATTCCTGACGCCGGCTCGCAACGCGCCACCCATGATGGTGAGCGTGGAAGAGGCATTCATGAGCCGCAAGGCGCTCACACTGGCCCACATTCTGCCCGCAGGAGCGCTGGTGCTGCTGCTCCCGTTTGTTCTGCGGCGCGGCCCCGGAACAAGGCGCGGTCTTGAAGGTGTCGTCTATGCGCTGGGCTTTGTCGTCGGCATCACCGCCTATGCCATGAGCGGGCATCCGGTCGGCGGAGTCATCGAGCGTTCTGCGGTACTGTTCTTCAACACGCTTTATCTCTTCTGCCTGACACGGTCGTTTCTCCTATGGAGCGCCAGAGCGTTTCCGTTGGCAGGACGATGGCTGCTGCGCGCCATGGGTATCCTGTTGGGGATTGCGACGACGCGGCCTGTCATGGGCGTCTTCTTCGCGACCAGTGCGCTTACGCATATGACACCGCAGCAGTTCTTCGGCATCGCCTTCTGGATCGGTTTTTCCATCAATACGATCGTTATTGAGTTGTGGTTGAGAAGGCATCCAGCTATCTCGGAATAATCGCACCACATTTTGTTTTGGGATGGGTGGGAGCCGTGGGCTTTAGCCAGGCTTTAGCCCGCTGATTTGGGATACATAGACTCCATCGGCTTTAAGCCCTGGGTCTTTTGCGTCCCAGAGGGGAAGGCCCAGGGCTAAAAGCCCACCTTACTAAACGCTACGTAGACCGTGGGCTGAAGCCCACGGCTCCCACCCGTTCCCCTGCAAGACGTCTGCCCAACCCTGTCCGAAATTGCTGTATTTGTGTCGTGGCGTCCGCTGCCTGACCGCTCTAGGTTTGAGAGCAGGAGGCAGCAGACCATGACCGGCGGCACCTTGCCCACCATCTCCGGGGTCACTATTCCCGACAGCAAACTCGCGCGGGAGATTACCACCTTCATTCGCGACACCGAGACACCCCTGCTCTTCAACCACTCCAGCCGTGTTTATCTCTTTGCGGCGCTTGCTGGTAAGCGCCGTGGGCTGAGCTTCGATCCTGAGCTTCTCTATGCGGGAGCGATGTTCCATGACATCGGTTTGATGCCGTCCCACAGC
>NZ_JBFRCY010000513.1:0-3425 GCF_052113305.1 Terriglobus sp. YAF25 | reverse complement strand
GAATATCCTTGAGCAGCCCCGCAGAGACCATGCGCACGTAGAGATCGGCCAGGCCCACTGAAAAGAGGCTCACCCATGCAAAGAGCATGTGGCGCTCATTCAAGCGACTGAGCCAACTCCAGGCCGTGTGACGCGGAGGGCCAAACTTCGTGCAAGAGAAGCAATCAAGCTTTCCCCCTGCCAGGTGACGCAGGGAGTGGCAAGAGAAGGTGTAAAGAGTGAGCAGAATTATGTTTGTTAGCAGGACGAGTGAACCCACGCCGATTCCAAAGCCATCCTGGAAAAAGAATGCGCGAATTGCGTCCCACCAAAGGACGGCGAGAAATACCAACGCAAGGTAAAGGAACCAGCGATGGAGGTTTTGCAGAATGAACGGAAAACGAGTCTCGCCGCCGTACGCTCCTCTGCCTCCTTCGCTTACCGCGCAAGCGGGGGGATGCAGGAAGAATGCTCGATAGTAGGCCTTTCGATAGTAGTAGCAGGTTGCACGGAATCCGAGCGGGCCGGCCAGAATCAAAAGAGCCGGAGAAAATCGCCACCAGTGATGTTGCGGGTCGATCAGCGGAGAGTAAAACGGCGAGAGGTAAGGTCCCCAGGCATAGAACTTTCCTTCGAAGGCCCGGAAGGTGGCATAGATTCCGAACGCGCTCAGAACGGCGATGACGGGCAATAGTTCCACCCACCATGCGTCCCGCCGCAACGTAGTGCCGAAACCGATGACCCGACGATCCGCAGAAGATCCCATCGTTGGGCGCCCTTCACGTCGGGTAACAGAGTAGTCCAAAATGTACCCTTGCAAACCGGAATTTTTAAAGCATTTTTCCTGTTGCTGGGTATCCCGGAAGGAGCGCGCAGCGGCGTTTTCATTGCGGAAAACGCCCATAGATGCGGAAACCCTACTCTACACCCCCAGGAAAATGCTTTCGCGTTCCAGGGTGGTCAATTCGGTTTTGCTATGTTGTATGTTGCCTTATTTACCTGTTTCGTATAGAATCGCGCGTCAGTGCAGCGCAAGCGGGTTGCACCGGGGCGGGGACCATGCACTTTTGGCCGCTAGCAGTCTATGTTGTACTCGTCGGCATGCTTGTGATGGTCATGTTGGGCCTGTCCTATGTTCTGGGTCAACGGCACCATGATCGAGCTACCGGTTCCCCATACGAGTCTGGCATCCTCTCAGAAGGTTCTGCGCGAGTGCGGTTCTCCGCAAAGTGTTATCTGATCGCGATGTTCTTCGTTATTTTCGATCTCGAAGCGGTGTTTTTATTTGCCTGGGCGGGCGCTGTCCGAGAAACCGGATGGTCTGGTTACGCCGAGGTACTGCTATTCATCACGGTACTGCTTGCGACGCTCGCTTATTTGTGGCGCGTCGGCGCTCTTGATTGGAAACAAGGAAGCAGACGGATGGTGAGTTAGTTACGGTGGTGTACCATGCGCTGGTCGATCAGCAGGCCTGCCGATTCTCTGCAGGCGGAGAAGGCCGATGGAAATCTTGATGAGGCTATCCGCCGAACCCTTGTTCTGTCCCGTCTGGATGATCTTGTAGCGTGGAGCCGAAAGAATTCTGTCTGGCCGTTCAACTTTGGACTCTCCTGCTGCTTCGTGGAGATGGCCACAAGCATTACAAGCAAATACGACATCTCCCGATTTGGCGCTGAAGTGATCCGCGGCACGCCACGAGAGGCGGATCTTATGGTCATCGCGGGCACGCCCTTTATCAAGATGGCGCCGGTGATCAAGCGCCTCTATGAACAGATGATGGAGCCGCGGTGGGTCATTTCCATGGGGTCCTGCGCGAATTCGGGCGGCATGTATGACATCTACAGCGTGGTGCAGGGCGTCGATAAGATTCTCCCGGTCGACGTCTATGTCCCCGGATGTCCACCTCGGCCAGACGCGTTTCTGGAAGGCATTCTGCTATTACGCGACGCGATAGGAAAGGAAAAGCGTCCTCTAAGTTGGGTCATCGGGCCGCAAGGAGTGGAGCGGCCTGATATGCCTTCGATGCGTGACTCCAAACAGGCACAGCGCCAATTACTTACTGTGCTCCGGACTCCCGATAGTGTTTAGCAGCAGTAACGGCGGTATGTATGATGCGCAGCCTTGTTGTCGATGAGGGATTACAGAATGAACTTGGCCCTACGGCTGCGCCCGAACCTGCCTGCGACGGAATTCCGACGTTCTGGGTTTCGAAGATCGACATCCATGAAGCCATGCGCTTGCTCCATTGCGATATTCCAAAACCATACAGAATGTTTTTTGACATTACGGCAATTGACGAACGCGGCCGCACACACCGTGACGGCCAGCCGCCGAGTGACTTCACCGTTGTTTACCACCTCTACTCGCTTGAACGGAACGAGTATGTCCGGTTGAAGGTAGCGCTCGACCAGGATCAACTCTCACTCCCCACGATCACTGACATCTGTCCCGCGGCCAACTGGTATGAGCGGGAGGTGTGGGATATGTTTGGGATCGTCTTCAACCAGCATCCGCATTTAACGCGCATTCTCATGCCGAGGACGTGGCTGGGGCATCCGTTGCGCAAGGACCATCCGGCACGCGCCACGGAGATGGGCCCCTTTACTCTGCCGGACGAAAAGCAAGACGCCGAGCAGGACGCGTTGCAGTTCCGCCCGGAAGAATGGGGTATGTCGCGACAACACGAGGATACCGATTTCATTTTTCTGAATATTGGTCCGCAGCATCCCGGCACGCACGGCGTTCTGCGCATCATCCTGCAGTTAGATGGCGAGGAAATTGTCGATGCTATCCCCGACATAGGTTTTCATCACCGCGGCGCCGAGAAGATGGGCGAGCGCCAGACATGGCATACCTATATTCCATACACAGACCGCGTGGATTATCTGGGTGGCGTGATGAACAACTTTGTCTACCTGATGGCGGTCGAAAAATTGGCGGGTATCACCGTGCCTCCGCGTGGACAGATGATCCGGGTCATGATGGCGGAGCTGTTTCGCATCATCAGCCATCTGGTCTGGTACGGCACGTTCGCACAGGATCTTGGTCAGATGTCGCCTGTGTTTTATATGTTCAACGACCGCGAGCGAGCGCTTGGCATTGTTGAAGCGATCTGCGGTGCTCGCATGCACCCCAACTGGTTCCGCATTGGTGGTGTAGCCCAGGACCTGCCAAACGGATGGGACCGCCTCTTCCGAGACTTCTTGGATTACCTGCCGGCCAAGCTCGACGAGTATGACCGCACTGTCATGCGCAATCGTCTGTTCAAGGCGCGCACGAAAGGCATTGGAAGTTGCACGATCGAGGAAGCAATTGAGTGGGGCATGACAGGCCCAAACCTGCGCGCGTGCGGTCTCGATTGGGATTTTCGCAAGAAGCAACCCTATGCCTGCTACGGCCAGCTCGAATTCGATATCCCTGTCGGGCGCACAGGAGACTGTTACGAC
>NZ_JBFRCY010000512.1:0-3432 GCF_052113305.1 Terriglobus sp. YAF25 | reverse complement strand
ATATAGAGCAATGAGTGGACAACCATGATCGCGGTAATTCCGTGTGGTCGCTGCATGGCTTTGGGAAGTCAGTTTATCGCGATCAGGAGATTTATCATCTGAATTTCTAGAATCCGGGTGCCCCCACCCAACGGGAAAGAACTATCTTTCAGACTGATACACTCGCCACGTGACCGGTCACTCACACCAATCCGGATTCAGGACTGTCGTTCTTGCCATACTGGCAATCACGCTTCTGCTTCTGCTGGTGCTGCCTCACGCGTCGAACCTCACACCCTGTCTCATCCTGCTGGCCGTCTTTGTCTTCGGAATCCCCGAACAGAAGCAAGCCCGGCTGCCTGTCGTTTCACACCACAGGCAACGTCTCTCTCCGGTACACCGCACACGCTTCCAGCGTCCGCCTCCGTCGGTCTAGAGCAAATCTCCCGCCGCGACCTTAACGGCTCGCGGCGACGTGTTCCTTTGCTGACTCACCAGAGGCGATTTCATGGACTTCGATCTGTTGCTGCTGCGAGGCCTGGATGGCTTCGCGACCTTCTTTCTTTGTGTCTTCTTCTATCAACGCTTCCGCTGGAGACGGAACAAACGCCTGGGTAAATCAAACTGGGGCTTCTATCCCTCCGCTGCCGCACTCGGCAACGCTCTGCAGGAGCTGCAGACCATGGCCCAACCGCAGGTGCAGTATGTGCTGGAAGAGAAGACAGAGGATACCGCCGAGGACAATGACGAAGCCGGCCCCGATGATCCAACGGCACATCTGCAAAAGCAAGCCAAACAGATTCGCAGAGGAGAACGGCGTGGCCGGATTACCGTGCGGCTTCGAGAAAGACCATGAACAATGTGGTCACTTTGTGTAGTTTCGTATTGCTTAAGGGCACGGCTTCAGCCGTGCCGAATCAGATGCAACAGGAAGTGCGGCTTCAGCCGCTGAGGTACCAGACCGTACTTCTTCAACCTGGGAGAGGCGCCCAGCGTGTCGCGACAAAAACATTCCATTCCCCGAGCTTCCTTTTCTCGAACGCATTCTCCTGCTTTCCGCGTAAACTTGAAATACGCCTTCCTGCTCGCTTCCTTTGATTGAAGCTCTGTCATTCGACGAGCCCGCTTCTCGAGTACGTTAACGGCTTGTCCCGACTGGAGTCTTATATGCGATCCGAACAGGTGTATCTGGCACTAACCCGCATTCCGAATCGTTTTCGTCTTTGCCAGGCAACTGCCCGCGTAACCCGCGTGATCCACATGCCGCAAACGCGCACAGAAGATACGGTGAACAGCGTTCTGCTCGACATCAGCAAAGGGATGCACAACAACGTCTTCGCCCCAGTCGAGATCAAGCCCGCCCCGGCGCTGGACATCATCACGTTCTAAAAGATGAGAGGCACAACACCGGGTGCCCCAGGTCCCTGGTTCCCCAACGAACTTGTTCGTTGGGGTGGTTTCCCTCGGAGACCTGGGTATTCGTACTACGCGCGAACCATTTTTGCTTGTCATCCTGAGCATCGCGAAGGACCCGCTTTTAACTCTTCGGATGGACAAAAGATCTGCCCGACTCACACACTGGGTGCCCCATCCATCGCAACGCGATGGGTGGGATATTCTGCCGAATACATCAAATTACCTGGAAATTTATCGAGCTAGCGCTCGACTTTCCCACTCATCGCTTTGTCACCCCAGTGAACGAAGTTCACCGGGGACCCCGATACGCGATGAATGGGGCACCCAGTGTATGGGTGACCGGAACCCCCTCAATTCCCCGACGGAGCCTCAACGTGGTCGATGACCACCACGTCATACATTCCCTTCTTCGCCGCAAGCTGCAATCCAAGCTCGCCTTTGAGCGCGGGGTTCAGGACGGACATGACACTCGGGCGCTCCTCCTGCGTCGTAGGACCGGTATTCACATAACGGCGGAAGTCGACCGCGATGTCATACCGTCCGCTAAGTCCAGTCTGATCCGCCACCGGACCATCGAGAGGACTGGCGAGATACGTCGCCAGATCCTTCATGGTGAAGTTGCGGGCGGTAAATCCGATCTCGGAGTTCTGGTGGGCCGGCTCACCCTCGCCGGCCGCGGCATGGATCGCCGCCGAGTCCTTCACCCCACCCGGTGCGATCGAGAGAAGATATCCCCGCATCTCGCGCTGCTCGTGGTGCAGGGTGAGATGAAACCGCTCCGCCAGCAGCCCCTGCAACATACGCCGCAGCTCCGCATCCCCAAGATCCCGCCCGGCAGTGGCCAGAATGTCATACCGCTCTCCGGAGAGATTCGTGCCACCCACAATCTGCGCAGTGGAGATGCCGTAGGCGTAGTGAATGCATGACTTCAGCGTGACATCATGCAGCCGAAGCGTCCCATGCGCAGCCGAGATGGAGCCATCCCGCTCGTTAGGAACAGACTCTTTGGTGGGATGAATGCTGGCCGCCTCGAAGCCATCCTGCGCATACGCGGCGAACGAGCAGAGAAGGAGGGATGAAAGAAGAGACAGGCGCGCCATGCGAGATGATACGCCAAAGAGATGTCGCAAGTTCCTGAGGCAGCTCCGGATATTTCAGTGAACTTTCGTGTAGTTGCCTGAGACCATCGTACTCAAGATCGTGATTGATCCTGCTTCCTTCAAGACAGGTATCCACGACGAGATGATTTCAGAATACTCTTCGGGCGTTACGTTTTCAGAGTGGAACCTATTGTTCCCCCCAAATGGCATGACTACAACAACTCTCTGACGCTTCTGTGATGCATCTCGAATCGACTCAAGCACGGAAGGCTGCGATGACCCCGGATCCCATTTGAACCGACCGGAGTTATCCCGTTGTCCAGTAAATGATTGCGTCGCATACAACTCTTCTTTTCCTTCGCTCGTGACAAAACTAACGACTAACTCAACTTCAGAAAAATTCAAAGATTTTCCTGGACGATTGATCCAGTCACAATCGATCGTTGTGCTTTGCGTCTTATCCAGCGGTTGCAAATATCCCATAACCGGAACAACGAGATAAACCATCTGATGGTCGTTCTGGGCAAACGGCATTCCTTCGTCTTTGTCTGAAGTTTTTAGATAGGATATGGCACACGCATAATGAATTTTGGATATCGCGAGGGGGCCGCGATTGGTTAATCTAAACTGCTGCTGAAATGCTTCTACCTGTTCCCCATCCGTTGAATTACTCGTTTCGAGCATTATGTCTTGCCCATGCGTCGAGGCAAGGTGACCAAGATTCAGTGATTGCAACTTTCCCTTTAGAGCTATGTAGGAATCAGCTCGATTACTACAGGGTTTAACGATGTGCGCATGATCGGCTGGGACCGCAACAGCATCATCACAGCCACGGGTCGCGCTGTTGTAGTCAACAATCTTTAAACCGTGTTCCTTTTGTGTTTCATATGCACAATATCTTCTAACATTAGACATTCCCGAGTGCATCCATTTACTA
>NZ_JBFRCY010000511.1:0-3457 GCF_052113305.1 Terriglobus sp. YAF25 | reverse complement strand
GTACACCCCTGTTCCCGAGAAGTATTTACTGCCATCAATCTCTGTCCAGCTCTTCAACTCCGTCAGCCGCACAGATTCTCGTCCTGGAATAGCCAGAGACCAATCTGCCTTGACCGGTTCGGTGTGTACCAGTTGCGGAAGATCTCCCGACGCGCTGTGTTGCAGAAAGACAATCGCAACCGAACCATACGCCGGCAGCATGATGGAAACGTTACTGCGCCCATCAGGCATCCGCTCAATCCGAGTGCGATGTGCCGAACCCGTTACCGGATCCCAGATCTCGGCGTCACCTGTGGCACGCAAAGCAATCGTGAAGTTCTTCTCTGTCGCGTAGCTGCTGCGCRGGTAGTAGATCTGTGTCCCCGCGACCTGCCGATGAATGGCATCGACGCTATCCGTGCTCACCGGCGCAAGGCGCACATCACCCGAAGTGATTGTGACGTCGGCAGGCACGCGCATCCGTTGCAAAGCCTCATGCGCGTTGTCCGTACAGAAGACCGTTCCCGCTCCATACCGATGGGACAGTCCCTCCTCGCATCCCTTCCATATCTGTGCAATTAGCTCATCAAGCTTTCTCTTCTGCACATCAGGCAGATTGCCCGTACTCGACACCGGCGGCAGGGAGATCACGGTCCCTCCTGCGCGCAGATAGCGCTCGACCATCTGCAATGCCGCTAGTGAGATCCTCCGCGTGCGTGGCAGCACCAGAGCACGCCAGTGCACACCGCTTGGTCCCACCAGCTCATGTCCTGCAATGTGGATCGTGCGCAGCAGCGCATCTTCGTTGGTGACGTCATAGTCGTATCCAGGCAGTACATGCGCCGGGTCGTCCGCCTTCAGGCGCACGAAGTTCGGAATATGGTCGCCATAAAAGTACAGGACGTCGTTCACCGCCGTGCCCTGCTGCATCAGGAACTGAACGCGATTCAGATAGCTGAAGAATGGTCCACCGTCGTTCCACCACGTCACCTTTGGGTTGAGGTGGGTTCCTGCAAAGTACTCTTGCCCTGGCACGCCAGACTCTGCCGGGCTCGAAGTGAACTCATGCCACACAAGGCGATTCATCCCCTCGGTGATCGCCATATCGAAGCTGGGCTTCAGATCCGTTGCCAGAGACTCTGACCACTGCGGTCCGATCGCGGTCTCGCCCTCCTGCGCTACGTAATGCTGGCCGTAGATATTCGCCGCGGACGCTGCCTGCTTGGTAAAGAAACGCTCGTTATCCCCATGCCGGTGAGGATTTTGCGACCAGAACTCTGTCTGAGGGACTGCGGCATGACGGAATGTCTCCAACGCATCGATGGGAGCTCCATGCGGCCCGCCGCTCTCCGCCTGCACTCCCAGGCCATGTTGTCCGGCCATCTGTGCGAAGACGTCATAATGATTCGCCACGATCAGGTCGGCGACCGTGCGCCGCAGATCCGTAAGAAAGCGTGTCGTTATTGAGCGACCTCCCAGAATCCGGCCGGCGAGCACCGGCAGATAAGGAATCGGATCATACCCCCGGCGCTGCCGGAACTCTTTGTCGAATCCATCCGTCCAGTTCGTTCCACCTAACTCCCAGCTATCCGTCGCCAGGTACTTCAAGCTGTGAAAGGGCTTCGCCGCGACGAGCAGTGGATCTACATTTGTCTCCCAATAGTGTTGAAAGGCGCTGCGGCTCATGTGGTCGATCGCGAGGCCCTTCCACGTATCGCTTGAGGTCGAGACCTGTGCCCCAGTGTTCGCGTATCCCACCGTGAAGATCTCCCATTCGCCCGCGGGAAGATCCAGATGTAGCTTGCCATCAGCAGCGGGTTGCACCCGCCGCACCTCGGCAAGAGAGGCATCGGCATATCTAGCCTCATCGCGGAAGGTTGTATCGAGCCCGTCGTCCAACATCGCCGAGCTGTCGTTCATGCTGAAGCCGCTCTCCGCTGCGGCTGCGCGAAACCGAATGCTGCTGGAATACCCGTCGGCCACGTGCTGCTCCGCTGCCGTATGGTGATCTCCCTGGCCGTCCTCCAACTCAGGAGCCTTTTCCTGACCATGATGAAGCGGATATGCCAGCACGGCGATCTGGCGATAGAACATTCCCTGCGTGTGCTGTGGCTGCGGAACGTCCACCTCCTGTGCTGTCCCACCCTTCACCCCCGTTGTGGCGAAGGTCAGCGCCTTCGATGCATCTTCCGGTGTTACGGTCGGCCCGCCCAGGTTCCAGCCGCTCATAATGTTCAGCGTGATCTCGAGTTCCAGTCTGTCGGCCTCGCGCAACGCATGCGTATAGAGCGCAACCCATGCGGCTGAACCGAACTTCGGCCCGGCTGGAACAGGGGCGTGACCGTTCTGCGTCGCTCCGCCGGCGTCCACCAGCAACGCTCCTCCAAATCCTTTGGCCTTCATCTCCGTCAGGTCGCGCGTAATGGTGGCCTTATCAGTGTTGCCATTCAGCCACCACCAGTAGCAGCGCAATCGTGCCTGCGGAGGAGGTGTTTTAAATCCGGCGCGCAATGTGGCAATCGAGCTTGTCTGGGTCGCACTACCCGGTGGCGTAGCGCTTTGGGTATAACCGAGCGTCGAGGTTGCAGCGAAGACAAGACCGGCCAGCGCAGTTGAAACATGCATGCAGAGAGAGCCCTTGAATCGAAGTGTACTGAAGTTATGTGATGCGCAAAAAACGCGTGTGCGCAAGAAAGCCGCGGCCGTGAATCTGGCCGCGGCTTTGCGGAAGGTACTACGGTTAGAAGTTGATACGCGCCGTCAATTGCCCGATACGCGGATCGTTTGCCTGCGTGAGTGTCACCACACCAAAGGTCGAGCTGCCCAGACCGGTTCCCGGACCACTGAAGTTCGGCGTGTTGAAGACGTTGAAGAACTCGCCACGGATCTCAAAGCTGGTTCCCTCACGAATCTGGAACGTCTTGAAGAGCGAGGCATCCACCAGAGGATGAATCCTCTGCCGAATGTTCAGCACCGACGAGTTATGCTGCGTGGTGTATGCCAGCCGCTGGCGATATGCCGGGACAGGCGAGAGCGAATCGCATGCCGGAGCCGAAGACGTGGACTGCACATTCACCCCCGACGTGTTCTGGTAGCAGGTATTGAAGTAACGTCCATACGAGGCATTCGCTTGGGTCACCGGCCCAATAATGTCCACGTTCGAAGGCGCCGAAATCAGTCCTCCGTTCTGCGCGCGCATCACACTGTTCAGCTTCCATCCGCCCAGCAGCAGACGCTCGGCATAGTTCATTCGCGAGAACTTCGGAAGTTCCAGCGTTCCAAAGACGTTCGCCGCCAATGTTGCATTTCCATCCTGAATCGACGCCAGCTTGGTGTCGAACGAATTCAGATAGCTGGTGTGCAGCATCGTCTTCGCCCAGGTGAAGTTGCCCTGAAGCGAGAAGTGGTTCTTCATCGGCCGCTGCACCTGGATCTGTAGTGCGTTATAAGGCGCGCTTCCCACGGAGGTGTACTGCGC
>NZ_JBFRCY010000510.1:0-3464 GCF_052113305.1 Terriglobus sp. YAF25 | reverse complement strand
CGGCAACCCCGTTCCCGGACCGACCTCCGTGCTTCCGGCTGCCACTCTGGCTGCGAGCTATGGCTCGTTTGACGATGAGGACGACGACGACTTCTCGTTGCCGGGCAGCGAGACTGAGAACTTCTAAGACGCTTACCCGCCAGTTGCTCTCTAGCGTGGGCAACTGGCGGAAAGTGTCAGGTAACACCCAGATTTCCGAGGTTGTCAGAGCATCGGCAACTGAGAACTGACAACTTCGAAGAGAGAGAATTGATATGCGCCACCGTAATGGAGGATTCAAACTCGGACGCAACACCAGCCACCGCCGCGCTCTGCTGCGGAACCTGACGACGTCCGTGATTCTTGAGGATCGCGTAGAGACCACGGCCATCAAGGCCAAGGCTGTCCGCCCCCTCGTTGAGAAGATGATCACGCTGGGCAAGCGCGGTGACGTGCACGCCCGCCGCCAGGCTGCTGCCTTCCTGCAGACGCCGCAGGCTGTGGACCGCCTGTTCGCCACCGTGGCTCCGCGCTACGGCGATCGCAACGGCGGCTATCTCCGCATCACCAAGACCGGCTTCCGCAAGGGAGACGGCGGTGAGAAGGCGTTCATCGAGCTGTTGGGTGCTGAGGCTGAGCTCGGCGAGAAGCGCGAAAAGCGCGAAGCTGCCAAGGCCAAGAAGCGCGAAGAGCTGCAGAAGCAGCTTGAGGAACAGCAGCAGGCTGACGGCGGCGAGAACGCGGCCTAAGCAACAGGAATTTACAGCAACAAAAGCGCGCCTTCGGGCGCGCTTTTTCGTTTTCTGCCAATCTCTTTTTTTTGCTTTGACGCATGAGGTTTTCAACATAGACAGCGAGCACTATTTCCGCGGGCGCCCCCGGCCTGATAACCTCCTGCCGGAGGATTTAGCGCATGAGCACAGTACGTCTACTGGTCGGAACGCGAAAAGGCGGTTTTGTGCTGACTTCAGACGGGAAGCGTCAGGACTGGACGGTGGAAGGCCCGTTCTTCGCCGGCTGGGAGATCTATCACATGAAGGGCTCGCCGGTAGATCCTAACCGTATCTGGGCGTCGCAGAGCTCAGGTTGGTCTGGTCAGGTGCTGCAACGTTCCGACGACGGCGGGAAGACCTGGACAGTCGCCGGCAACAAGTTTCTCTATGAAGGAGAAGCCGGAACGCACCAGTGGTACGACGGCACACCGCACCCATGGGAGTTCAAGCGCGTCTGGCACCTGGAGCCTTCTCTGAGCTGCGCGGATACGGTCTTCGCGGGTGTAGAAGATGCCGCCATGTTCAAGACCACAGATGGCGGCACAACCTGGAGTGAATTACCGGAGCTCCGGAAGCATGGCACAGGTAAAGACTGGCAGCCGGGCGCCGGCGGCATGTGCCTGCATTCGATTGTGATCGACCCCACCGACGAACAGAGGATGTTCATTGCGATCTCGGCGGCGGGCGCGTTTCGTACCGATGATGGCGGCGGCAGTTGGAAGCCGATCAACAAGGGACTCCACTCGAAGTACATCCCTAATCCGACGGCTGAGGTCGGGCACTGCGTGCACCATATCGCCATGCATCCATCCAAACCAAAGACCCTGTTTATGCAGAAGCATTGGGATGTGATGCGGACCGATGATGCCGGCGAGAACTGGTCAAAGGTAAGCGGCAACCTGCCAACGGACTTTGGATTCGTCATCGATGTACATGCGCACGAGCCTGAGACCATCTTTGTAGTGCCCATCAAGAGCGACTCCGAGCATTTTCCCATGGAGGGACAGTTGAGAGTCTTCCGTAGCAAAACAGGAGGGAATGAGTGGGAGCCGTTGAGCCGGGGGCTTCCGCAGAAGGACTGCTACGTGAACGTTCTGCGCGACGCCRTGTCTGTCGACCGCATGGATGAGTGCGGCATTTACTTCGGCACAACCGGAGGACAGGTATATGCATCGCCCGATGGTGGCGAGAACTGGCAGGCAATTGTGCGGGATCTGCCTGCGGTGCTTTCCGTGGAGGCTCAGACGCTGCCGTGAGTGCGATGGTGCGGGTGGAATTGCCGGCCCATCTCTGTAGGCTCGCAGGTGTCGGCCATGAAGTGACGGTAGCGGTGGATGCCGCTCCGGTGACGATTGCTGCCGTTCTGGAGGTACTGGAACGCGATTACCCCGCATTGGAAGGCACCATCCGTGAGCACGAGACGAAGCAGAGGAGAGCGTGGCTCCGCTTCTTTGTCTGCGAGGAGGACTGGTCGCATGTCGGCATGGATGCCGTGTTGCCGGGAGTGATCGTGAACGGCAAAGAGCCGCTGCTGGTGATAGGAGCAATCGCCGGCGGGTAATCAGTTTGTATCGAATGCCCCACCCATTGCGATGCAACGGGTAGGGCATCCAGTTCTGTGGTTAATTCAGCAGGTACACACAGGTGCTCTAGCGCTTGCCGAAGACGTCGCCCATGCGGCGAATCTGGGCGCCGACGCCGCGAAGCTTCTCTTCGATGCGTTCGTAGCCGCGATCCATGTGATAAACGCGGTCCAGGATGGTTTCACCGTCGGCAACCAGGGCGGCAAGCACCAGAGAGGCCGAAGCACGCAGGTCAGAGCACATGACGGCTGCTGCCTGCAGCGGAGTCTTGCCGACGATGGTGGCTACACGTCCCTCGGTGCGGATATTGGCGCCCATGCGATTCAGTTCCTGAACGTGCATGAAGCGGTTCTCGAAGATGTTCTCGGTAACGATGCTGGTGCCATCGCACTGCGTCGCAAGCGCCATGTATTGGGCCTGCATATCGGTAGGGAATCCCGGGTACTCTTCGGTGGAGATGTCCACCGGCTTCAAGTGACCTTCGCTGCGGACTCGAACGCTCTCGCGACCGACATCAATGCGTGCTCCGGCGGACTCCAGTTTGCCGATGACGGCGCCCAGATGCTCTGGGTTGCAGGAGTCGACGTTCAGGTCACCACCGGTGATGGCGCCGGCAATCAGGAAGGTGCCGGCTTCGATGCGGTCAGGATTGATGCGGTGGCGTGCGCCGTGGAGCTTGTCGACTCCCTTTACCTTAATGGTCGATGACCCCGCGCCTTCGATCTGGGCTCCCATCGCTGTGAGCAGTGCTGCCAGGTCAGTAACTTCCGGCTCGCGGGCACAGTTCTCGAGCAAGGTCTCACCTTCGGCCATAACAGCGGCCATCAGGATGTCCTCGGTACCCGTAACCGTGATCTTGTCGAAGACGATATGTGCGCCCTTCAGGCGTTGCGTGCGGGCCTCAATGTAGCCGTGATCGTAAGTGATGGTGGCGCCCATCTTTTCCAGTGCCGCCAGATGCAGGTCGATAGGGCGGCCGCCGATGGCGCATCCTCCGGGCATGGCGACGCGCGCCATACCGGTCCGGGCAATCAGTGGACCAAGCACCAGCGAGCTGGCGCGCATGGTCTTTACGATCTCGTATTTGGCGACCGGGTCAGAGAGATTTGCGCACTGGATGCTGGTACGG